>CAZXAV010000007.1:0-16966 GCA_964638195.1 uncultured Prevotella sp.
TATCAAAAGCACGTCGCAATACACGCAATGCGAACAACAGTAAATTAACGGCTCCGACGTTAACCGAATGTAAACAATGTAAGGCAAAAATCATGCCGCACACGGTTTGCCCTGAATGCGGTTACTATAACGGTGTCAAACGTATTGAAACCAAAAACGACGTGAAGGCAAAGAAAGCCAAAGCGGCGGCTGAACGCAATGCACAATAATCTGGTTGCGCCAGATTTAGCGATTTTGGTTGGCGTGGGCGTCAACCAAATTTTAACCAATGAAGATTTAGACGAATTATCATTGTTATGCGCGACTTGCAATTTGCAAACGGTGGGTCGCGTCATTCAAAACCGCAAAGATGTTGATGTTACCTATTATATCGGTACGGGTAAGGTCGAAGAAATCAAAAGTTTAATCGCGGAAACCAACGCGAACGTGGTGGTTTTTGACGTGGAGTTGTCGGGCAGCAAAGTCCGCAACTTGGAACGCGAATTGGGCGTTCCGGTTTTAGACCGTAGCAAAGTCATTTTGGATATTTTCGCGGCACGTGCGCAGAGTGCGGCGGGCAAGTTGCAAGTCGAATTGGCGCAGTTACGTTATAACTTGCCGCGTTTAATTGGTAGCGGTGGTTTGATGAGTAAAATGCGCAACGGTGTCGGGATGCGCGGCCCAGGGGAAAAGAAGTTGGAAATGGACAAGCGTTTGATTCATGACGAAATCGCTGCGTTGGAACGTAAATTGGCGGACGTGAAAAAAGCGCGTACGGTCGCGGTGCGTCAACGCCACAGCGAACGCCGCGTTTGCTTGGTCGGTTATACCAACAGCGGCAAATCAACATTATTTAATTTATTGACCAAAGCCGGGGTGTACGCTAAAGACGAATTGTTCGCAACCTTGGATACTACCACGCGCGCCATTTATTTGAACGGCAAAAATTTCGTATTGACCGATACGGTCGGTTTCATTAACCATTTACCGCACGAGTTTATCCGTGCGTTTGAAGCGACTTTGGACGAAACACGGGAAGCCGACCTGTTGATTCACGTGGTGGATTGTGCCAATCCCGCGTGCGCCGGGCAAATTGAAGTGGTGAACCAAGTCTTAAACAACATCGGGGCAGGCTCGATTCCGCAACTGTTGGTTTACAATAAAATTGATAAAAATCCCGATTTCGTAGCACCAAAAGGCAGTGTGGCAATTTCGGCGATTAAAAAAATCGGCATTGATCAACTCAAAACCGAAATTTACAATTTAATCTGAAAAAAATGACATCGACAAATTAAAAAATTAAAGATACAATTTGTTGTTATGAATTTTATTGAAGAAGGTTTGGTCAAAGCCCAGAACCGTGGGCAAGACATTATTTTGCGTTATCCGCCCGAACCGAACGGCTATTTGCACATTGGACACGCGAAAGCGTTTAGCATTTCTTACGGGATGCGTTGCAAATACAACGGCAAAGCCAACTTACGTTTTGACGATACCAATCCTGCCAAAGAAGACATGGAATACGTGGCAGGAATCAAGCGCGACTTAGATTGGTTGGGGATTAAATACGACCAAGTCGTTTTTGCCAGTGACTATTACGAAAAATTGTACCAATGCGCGGTGCATTTGATTAAACGTGGATTGGCTTATGTGGACGACAGTACCATGGACGAAATTAAAACTATGCGCGGTGAATTGGGGGTGCCGGGGAAAGAAAGTCCGTTCCGCAACCGTTCCGTAGAAGAAAATTTGGATTTGTTCGGACGCATGCGTGCCGGCGAATTCGCGGACGGCAGTCGGGTTTTGCGTGCCAAGATTGACATGGCTTCGCCGAACATGAACCTGCGCGATCCCGTATTGTACCGCATTAACCGTCAAACTCATTACCGTACCGGCAACCAATGGTGCATTTATCCGATGTACGACTTTGCACATAGTTTGAGTGATTACATCGAACACATCAGCAACAGTTTGTGCAGTCTGGAATTTGAAGACCACCGACCCTTATATAATTGGTGCGTGGAACAATGCAAAGACGCTTTGCCGGGCTTGCCTAAAATCCCGCCTGAACAGTACGAATTTTCGCGTTTGAACATCGAACGCTTTGTGATGAGCAAACGTTGGTTGAAACGTTTTGTGGACGAAGGTTTGGTCAGTGGTTGGGACGATCCACGCATGCCGACGATTGCGGGGATGCGCCGTCGGGGTTATCCTGCTAAAGCAATTTTGGATTTTGTGGAATCCACGGGCGTCACCAAAAACGTGATGACGGTTCCGTTGTCGGCGTTGGAATATTACGTCCGCAGTGAACTCGACCAAAACGCGATCCGTGTGGCGGTGGTGGAAAACCCCATCAAGGTCAAAATCGTCAATTATGACAAAACCGAAACTTTTGCGGTGACCAACAATCCGCACGACGAAGCCGCGGGTACGCATAACATCAGTTTCTCCAACGAAATTTGGATTGACGGCGACGATTACAGCGACAATCCGCCGCCCAAATATAAACGCTTGGTTGTGGGTGGAGTGGTGCAGTTGCGTGGTGCCTATAAAATCAAGTGTTTACGCAAAGTGGGTAAGACTTTGGAATGCGAAATTACCGACGAAAAAGCCAAAGGCGTGATTCAATATGTGGATGCGCGTAATTGCACACCGGTTACGATTCGGACGTTTGAACCCTTATTAAAAGCGGGCACCGATTTGAACGACGAAAACATCAACCGTGATTCCTTGCACGAAAGTCAAGGTTATGCGGAAAAATGGCTGACCGACCGCAACGACGTGTCAACAAAATACCAGTTTGTGCGTAAAGGTTATTATGTGCTTGACCACAAAGATGGTTTGGTCTTTAATAAAACTATCAGTTTGAAGGAGGGATTCTAAATGAAAATTACCGTTTATGGCGGAACTAATAACAAACATTACAGCGAAAAAGAAATTCAAGCCTGTGCCGATTTGGGTAAGTTCTTGGCGGAAAACAAGTTCGAAATTTTGACGGGCGCGTGTGGCGGCTATCCTTATTATGTGGGTCGCGGTGCGGTGCAAGCCGGGGGCAAAGTCATTGGCTACACGCCGGCAGTTGATTTGAAAGAACATTTGGAACGCTACAAATTCACCACGGACGGGGTTAGTGATTTGGTGTTCAACGAAAACATCTTGCCGACCAACAGCGAAAATTTCTTGAAACGCAGTATGGACATGACCCCGTACAGCGATGTCGTGGTTGCCTTGGGTGGCAGTTGGGGAACGTTCAGCGAATTGCTGTTTTCGTTCTTTGCGAAAAAGAAAATGATTATCGTGGACGAATTCAAAGGGGCGGGTGAAATTTTTGATACCGTTGACCAATTCTTCCGCAGTCGTGACAACAACCCCGACGTGGTGAACGGTGCGGAAATTATCCACGTCAAAGACATGGCAGCATTGAAAAAACTGTTGTTGCAAATGGTCAAATAACACAAAGGAGTAAACAATGAAAATTGGGATTGTTGGGTTGCCCAACGTCGGGAAAAGTACCTTATTTAATGCGATTACCCGTGCGGGGGCGGAAGTGGCGAACTATCCGTTTTGTACGATTGAACCGAACGTCGGGATTGTGCCCGTTCCCGACCCACGTGTTGATTTTTTGGCGGAACATTACCATGCGAAATCCGTGATTCATTCCACGGTTAAGTTTGTTGACATTGCGGGCTTGGTGAAAGGTGCTTCACAAGGGGAAGGCTTGGGCAACAAATTTTTGTCACACATCCGCGAAGTCGATGCGATTGTGCATGTGGTGCGGGCGTTTGACGACCCGAACGTGACCCACGTGGACGGTGGTGCCAATCCCGAAAACGACATTGATACGATTAAATTAGAATTGGCGTACGCGGAAATCGACAAGCCCGTCATTTACGTGGCGAACTATAACGAAAGTGATATTGCCGACGACGGTGCGAACAATCCGCACTTTGCCAAGATTAAGGAAATCGCCGCCGCCGACCATGCCCAAGTGATTGGAATTTGTGCCCAAGTCGAAAACGAATTGGCGGCTTTGCAAAACGACACCGAACGGGCGGAGTTCATGCAAATGTACGGTTTGAAACAAAGCGGTTTGGACAAATTGGTGGTGGCGGGGTATCGTTTACTGGGTTTGATTTCTTATTTGACGGCGGGTGAGCCCGAAGTTCGTGCTTGGACGATTAAAGACGGGGATACCGCGTTGATTGCGGCGGGTAAAATTCACACCGACTTCATGCGGGGGTTCATTAAAGCCGAAGTCGTGTCTTACGAAGATTTTGTCAAATACGGCAATTTGCTGTCCGCCAAGGACCACGGTCGCGTGCGTCAAGAAGGTCGCGATTACGTGGTGCAAGACGGTGACATTATCCATTTCAAATTTAACGTTTAACCACAAAAAATCGTTTGGTGTTTCCGTGGGTTATGGTTTAAGATAAAAGTATGAATTGGGGATCTTCTTTGTTAGTTATTGAAGAATTCTTGAATGCGTTCTCCAGTATTTCTTATACTATAAAAAATTTGTTCCCCTCCGTCTTATATATGATTTGGCGTTTGTTGGCTTGGATTGTCACCAACATCGAATCGGTTTTCCGCCAATTGGCGGGTGTCGATGGCGGTGCGAAAGACATGGCACAATCCATTATTCAAAACCAACATGTCAAAGATATTTTTAACAACTTGGTCGGCTTTGCCATTGCCATGATTATCTTTTTCACGGTTGTCAAAATTATCCAAGACCATTACAAAGAAAAAGACGGTGGCAATCCGTATAAGATTGTCTTGCGTACTTTTAAGGGCTTGTTGATGTTCTTCTTCGTGACGGGGGCGGTCACGGTGGGGATTTATGCTTCCCAAACCATTTTCCAAGCGTTGGATGTCGCGACGGGTGGTGGTAACAAAAGTCTGGCGGGGCAAGTGTTTACCCAAATGGCTTATGACGCTAACCGTAAACGGATGGGACAGATTGGTGACGACGACGGTTTCTCGTCAAGGGAAATGAACAAATATTGGGCACGAATTTCGGATCCCACACTGGCTACCAGTAACCAAAAATATGCGGTTGTGCAAATGAAGGGTGATAATCGGATAACTGGCTCTTCGGCGTCCAGAAAAATCACCATGGAAGATTACATCGAAATGTTCCCTGCCTATAAATACGCCATTGTCAGCCAAGACGGTAACACGTTGACCCCGATGGCAAATTGGTTGAAAACCTTTAATGCTAATATTGAAGATGGCGAGAAAAAAGAATTGGGTGACCGTTGGGAAGACGACATCAACGAAAACTTGAACGTGGTCGAAAGTAACGATTATTACGTTAAGGGTAACTATGAATGGAAAGACGGAATTTGGACGGGCGGCTCGGGCAGTGCGGGTTACCACAATGACTTGTTGAAAGGTTTCTCGTTGGAAGTTGCCCCAGAAATCAATTTGTCTTGGTCACCCGTTGATATTTGGAACTTGGGTTATACGTTGAACTACGACGCAAATAACAAACATGACCACTCTACGACGATTGGTGTCTTTGGTAACCAAGTGACGATTAAAATGTTTACCCAGTTCGTTAACTATGGTGGTAAAGGTAACCCCGCGGTCACCATGAAACCCATGGAAGAAACCGCCAAAAAATTCGGGATTACGATTAAGGGCGGTGTCTCGTTGCAAGATGGTACTGCCAATGCTTATTTCGACATTGATATGTTTGACGTGTCGCGTTTTGACCAAATTTTGCAAACGATTTTGGTTAACGTCATTTATTCTAACTTGGCTAAACGGATCGTGGAATTTATCCCCACATTCCCCGCCGAATTCCGTTTGTTCATTTTGCCATTTAACTTCATTAAAGCCTTTGCCCCCTTGGTGATCAGCATGACGGAATCCTTGGTCGACGAAACCATGTATGATTTGATTCCCAAAGTCTTGGACGAAGATGGTAACGAAGTGATTGACCCCGAAACGAACAAAGCCAAGACCACCGTCATTCCCTTTGCCACCAAGACGTCCGCCGCGAACGCGGACATTTGGTTTAGCATTGATAAGAGCAGTGACTTCTTGCCCATCATGATTCAACGTTTCCAAATCGCGGGTAACTTCACCGATTTGTGGAGTCAATTGACCAACCAAATCAGTGACTTCTTCGATCGTGCCGAAAAAGCCCAAGATAAAGTTTGGGATAACGCCTCCGCCCAAGCCGATTTGATTAACAAAATGGGTGGTAAGGTCATGGACCAACGCTCTTGGCAAGAGTACATGGGAAAAATTTACGAATACAACCGCTTGGCAAAAGACACGATTAACACGTTGGGTAATTTGATGTATTTGTATGAACAAGCAACTTATTATCCCGACAAAGAAGGTCAAAACAATTATCTCGCAACCCAAGGTTATACGGGTTCGACGGAAACTTTGGAAACTGCCATTAAAAATAAATTTAAGGCTATGGCGGGCTATTACACCGACGGTATCAATTTGAAAAAACCCAGTGATATGTACGCTGACCCCACCATCACCATGCCCATTTATCAACCTATCATTGAATATGGGGCATATGAAAACACCTTGAACGGTTTCGATGTAGCGACGATTCGCGACATCATGCTGAACAAAGTCAAAGTCAACATGGTGATTGACGATGTGGGTTATTATTCCAACCGTAAAGTTGCCTATCAAATGGTGGACTGGAAAGCTTATGGTCCGCATTACAATTCAAAACTTGCCAACGTCGCGGATCTTTATGCGGATAACCAATCTGCGATTAACCGCAGTTTGGAAACGAACCCCGAAATGCTGATTAACAACAGTATCAACAATTTGGGATACTTGGATTTGAAAGAAAGTTCGTCCAATTGGGAAGAACAAGGCATTTCGTATTGGTTAGATAAGGGCGGCAGCAATTGGAGCAGTCGTTGTACTTCCGGGGGCGCGTCTTCGTTGCCGCAATTGTGTAACGATTCCTACTGGGGTACCAAAGGGATTCAATGGAGAAACGAAGCCGAACCAATTTATAAAGCGTACACGGGCACCAGTGCCATCCCGAATATTGACAACATTTTTGGTAAATCTGCCAGTGCCGACGATGTCACCGACAACACCAATGGCATGGTTTTGACTTCGTCCGCCAGTGCCAATGCCATGAGCGTGGAAGGTAAAGCATCGTCCAAAGAATTGTTGCAATCAATGATGCCCAATTCCGCCGAAACCGATGTGGAATTGCAAACCGAATTCCAAAAAAATATCTTAACTTTCCGTAACATTTACGACCCCGCCGACCAAACGCAAGGCGGTGATAAAAAAGTGTTGAAAGAATGGGTCAAAACCACCAGCAGCATTGTCCCCGGTAAAGATTCGGTCGTTTCGGCACTTTATGATGAATTTTGGGACGACAATAGAATTGACGAATATGTCGCGGGCAATACTTCCAAAGACCGTTTCTATTTGTTGTTGACCAAAGAAGGCACGTTGGTCAGTGCCGCCAATTTGGGCAGTTATGTCGGCTTGTTATCGTATGCCGATTACAATACCGTCAACGCGTTGTATGATTTCAGTTCCATGAACTTCGCGGTCGGTTACATCGCGATTATTGCCGCCGCCGGGGTTTACATGAACTTTGTGTTCGGTTTGATTCAACGTGCGGTCAACATGGCGGTGTTGTACATCATGAGTCCCGTCACGATTGCGTTCTATCCGTTCGACGATGGTCAACGTTTCAAATCGTCTTTCGTGACTCCGTTCTACAAAGAAGCCATCAGCGCCTATGCGATTATCATTTCCTTGAACTTGTTTATCGTCTTGCTTGAACCCGTGCAAAATGCCGCGCGCATTGCTACTGGTGCTACCAAAAATTCGAAGGGTGATTTGGAGGGTTCGGCAATTATTGGTTTCTTTGCCTTGGTTGCATTCGTCACCATGTTGCCGAAAATCCGCGATTCGATTACTTCGATTTTGGGTGCCAGTTCCATCCAATCCAGAGGCATTGGTGACGTGTTCAACGATGCGAAAAAGACCATGAGCGAACCGTTCGCCACCGTTGGGTCGGGTGCGAAAAAATTGGCGCATGGTGCCGCCCGCGTGCGTGAAGGTGTGGACCGTATGAAAGCCCACAAGCAAGACCGCAACCGCGAAGAATTAAAACGTTTACAAGAATTGAAAGACAAAGGTCAATTGGGTTGGTGGGGTGAACGTCGTTTGAATAAATTGAGCGGTGCCGCCGAAAGTCAAAAACGTATTGACGAAGCCCGTGAAAGTCATAACTACTCCAAATTAAGTAAGAGCGAACTCCGTCGTTTGAACCGCCAAAATAAAGCCGCGGATGCCGAAGCCCAACGTTTGGCGCAAAAGCAAGGACTGAAAGAAGGTACCAAAGCTTACGACGATTTTGTTGCTTCCAAAAAAGGCGACTTATTAAAGAACGACGCATTCAAAAAATCGGTCAATGGTGTGGTTGCGGCAACCCGTTTGGGACGTTTCGCCAACCGAACCGTTGGTAAAGCGGGGCGTACCGTTGCCGGTGGCGTCAGCAAAGGTTTGACCGTTGCCAAAGATTTCGGTAAAGCCGCCGCCACCAAAGTGAAAAACAGCGGTATCGGTTTGGCAGCCCGCAGTTTGGGTAACGCCGCCAAGAACTCGTTGGTTGGTGAAATGATTCGGGCTGAATTCGGTGTCAACGGACGTCGTACCCAAAACAAAGATTCGTTGTGGGGTGAATACAACCGTTGGCGCGACCCCGTGACCCGCATGGATGCCCAAAAACAAATCGCGGCAAAAGACCGTGCCTATGCTTCCAAAGTCAACGATTATCGCGAACAACTGATGGCGGCGATGGGTGTTAACGAAACCCGTACTACCACAGGTAACAAAATTATTAACGAACAAGCGAAAAAAATCTTGGCATATCAAGAAGCGGAAAAATTGTCGGATGCCGACAAATTACGTGCCATCCAAGCATTAAAGACTACCGAATACATGAAGAAAGGTGACTCCTACGATGAAGCACAAAAGAAAGCGTACGAAGACATGCTTAATGTAACCACTTCTGGCGCAGATGTTAACGAAGAATTTAAGAAATTAGGTGGTGCCTCCAAGGTTGCGGAAGGCTTAGCCAAGGGCTTGAAAGAATTTGCGGATGCGGGTATTAAGTTGATTGATTTCGACAGCCGTAAAGACGATATTGCCAAAATTGAAAGCGAAATCCGTGCCGATGCCAAAGGTGATAAGGCAACCATTCAAGCCAAACTGAGCAACGCCAAGAACAAACAAAGTGTGGAATTGGAAAATTACACCGCGCAAATTGCCAAAGAAATTGGCATGACGGATGATGCTTCGATGAAGAACATCAAAGCCGTTTTGAGTAACGCCGACCAAAACACGTCTTTCGCGGACATTGTTGGTCAAATCAGTTCAAAATTGAACATTGAATCTGTTCAAGCCGAAAAAGCAATGGCGGCAAATTACAGCGGTTTCGCCCAAGGTGTCCAATTCAACCAAGAAGTGGCAAGATACACCGCGGCGTTGGAAGCCAGAGAGGAATTCGACAAAGGTGCGGAAATGTTCCGCAGCAAGATTGGTTCTGGTGTGCCGAAAGCCGATGCTGATGCCATGATTCGTCATTTCAATAACGTGCAAGACGAAGATATCCATTCCACCAATGAAGAATCGTTGGGTTACAAAATCAACCAAATTATCCAAAAATACGATAAGGGTATGGATGATGCGGCATGTCAAATCGAAGTCGATCAATTATCGCGTCGCATGAAAGCCGAATTGACCGAACACATCGAACAATTTGGCGCACGTAATGCTTCCGCCATCCGCGAACATGACATCGCGCAAAAATACAAACAAGAAATGGAAGCGGTTGAACCGATGTCGATTTTGAAAGAAATCAACCACCAACGCGAACACCACATCAGCATGAACATGGACGTGCCGTCGGTGCAAACGTTAATCAACGACACCATGTTGCAAGAAATGCACGACAAGGGCAATTACCGCGATGCGGGTATCAAAATTCAACAGTTGGTTGACAATATTATCTCGCATAATTTTGAAGAGGCGGCAAAACTTGGCTTTAACGAAGACACGATCGAAAAATTGAAACAATGGGAAGCCCAAGGTGAACTCAAACGTTTGGAAGGTATTCGTGGTTTAGGTGTCTTTGATGCGTCCAACATGGGCAGTGTGTTTGACAATATGGGCGGCGGTGCGATGTCGGGTATGCAAACGGCTTTGGCACGCATTACCAGTGTTGCCGAAAAGAAAGTTATGATCGACAAATTTGGTGGGGCAATCGAAAACTTCTTACAACAAGAAGCCAGTGCCCGTGCCTCGGTTAAATACGTTTTGAACAGTATTGATAACACCTTTGCCGGTGCTGAATGGGCAGACTTGTACGGTAAGATTAAGGACATGAACGGTCATACGGTCACCAACGAAAAAGAATTTACCGCGGCATTGAAAGAAACTTTGCGTGCGGTGCATGACGGCAAACGTACCGAAAATGACGAATTGGTCAGCACCAATATGAAAGCCTTGATTAATTTTAGGTCGTTGCACAAAGGTGACCGCGTCATTGAAGATGCAGTCAGAATGCTCCAACAAGATGGTATGGCAAAAGCCACGGCGGCGGTCGAACACGAAACCAATGCCAACGCATTGCGTAACAAAAAGAGTTCGTTGGAATCACAAATTGCGGAAATTACGTTAAAAATGAAACCATTTGCGGATAGTAAGTAAGGGGTAGGCTAAATGGGTGATTACTTTATACCGCGGAAAACTAAAATCAAAACCATCTTCGTCAAGGGATTAACTTCCACCGATTTAATTTGGCTGATTATCGGGGCGGGTGTCGTCGCGTTACTGTTCAGTTCGGGCATGATTCCGTTGATGGTTCTGGGTGCCGCCATCGCATTCTTGGTGTTGGTCGGCATGATCAAGGACTCCGCGGGTGACCGTAAATACGAATCATTTGTTTGGTATTTGCGTTTCTTGGCTTACTCGAAAAAGTACACCAAACATTTTGAAAAGGGGTCGGTCGAAATGTCACGTTTGGTGCCGTACACGGGTATCTTGGAGGACAAGTTTATCAATTACGGCAACTATGTGGCTTCGGTAATTGAAATCATGCCCGTCGAATTCGGGCTGTTAGGACCCGAAGCACAAAACATGTTAATCAATAATTTCGCCAATGCATTACGTCGTATCGGTACACAAAATTCGGGCAGTTTAATTTCGTTTGAAAAGCCGTTGATGTTCGACAATTACATTGACAACGAAATCGAAAAGTATGACGAACTGTCGAAAAACGTGGAACGCGGCACTTTCTCGTCCGACGAATTGGAAGCCCGCGAAGCCGTGTTCAAATCGCGTGGACAAACGTTGGAATACATGAACGACGAATCCAAAGTTTACCGTACGGGTTATTACTTGGTCATTTATTCTGCCAAAAAAGACGAGTTGGACAATACCACGTCCAGTGTGATTACGGCTTTGGGTACGTCTTTGCATGCTCACCGTTTGTTGGGCAAAGAGTTGTATGTGTTCTTACGCGGCAATTACAACAAATATTTCAACGAAAAAGATTTCGACCATGCGCCGTTTGATAAACGCATTGAATGGACTTACCCCGACAAAATTAAATTTGGCGTCAATAAATTCACTTTGGACAACGAACAAAAGACGACGATTACGATTACCGATTACCCGATGAACGTCGGCGGTGCTTGGCTGTATACGTTCTTCAATTATCCGAACTGCCGTACTGTGATGAACTTTTCCCAAGTGCCAAAAACCGAATCCGAAAGGTTGATTGACCGTGCCATTATCGAAATGCGTTCACAAGAACACAAAGGTAAGGAAAGTCAAAAGATGGAAAAGCAAAGCCAGTTGCAAACCATCGAACAAATGTTGCAACAGTTAAAGACTGGTAACGAACAAATGTTTAACGTCAAAATCCACATTACAACGGACGTGAAGACAGCCTCTGAATTGCGCCACGCGATTACGGAAGAAGGGTTCAAATACAGCAACAACACGGGAAAACAAATTGATGCGTTCTTGTCGGCGAATGTTTCCAAGTTGGATAAATATGACGCGGTTGAACGTGGCATGGTCACCAGTACTTTGGGTGCGTGTTTCCCGTTCGTATCCGATTTGTTAATGGACAAAAAGGGCATCATGTTGGGCAGCAACAGCAACCCCGTGTTTGTCGATTTCTTCCAACGTAACGACGTCCGCGTTAACAGTAACATGATTATCATTGGTAAGTCTGGTGGTGGTAAATCGTTTGCGACCAAATCCATTCTGACGAACTTGGCGGCGGATAATGCGCGTATCTACATTTGTGACCCTGAAAAAGAATATTCCGTCATGGCAAAGAAATTGCACGGGGGCATGATTGACGTTGGTAACGCGGGGCATGGACGGTTTAACCCGTTCCACATTTATCCGAACATGTTGGACGAAGACGACGACACGGGCGAAGAATTTGACGACAGTTTTGAAAGCCACTTACGTTTCTTGGAAAGTTTCTTCAAAATCGTTATGGAAGGGATTCGCTCGGATGCTTTGGAAGCCTTGAACGGTTTGGTTAACCGCTTGTACAGCATGAAGGGCATTGACAAGTACACTGATTTCGGTAAATTACGCCCCGAACAGTTCCCCGTGTTCGACGAATTGTACGACTTGGCGAAACGCAGTTATGCCCAATCCAAAGACGAATTTTCGCGGATCAATTACCGCGTGTTGACGACTTACTTGGAAAAGTTTGCGGAAGGCGGACGTTATTCTGGTTTGTGGAACGGTCCGAACACGATTCGTACCGAAGAAAATTTCTTCGTGTTTAACTTCTTGACCTTACTGTCCAATAAAAACGAATTGGTGGCTAACGCGCAGATGTTGTTGGTGTTCAAGTACCTTGAAGGGGAAGTTATCAAGAACCGTGAATTTAACAACAAATACAAAACCAAACGTAAAATTATTGTCGTCGTCGATGAAGCGCACGTGTTCATTGATGAACAACGTCCGATTGCGTTGGACTTCATGTTCCAAATGGCAAAACGTATCCGTAAGTACGACGGCATGCAAATCGTTATTACCCAAAATATTAAGGACTTTGTGGGTTCGCCCGCCATCGCAAAAAAGTCCGCGGCAATTATCAACGCGTCGCAATACAGCTTGATTTTCTCGTTAGCACCTAACGATATGACCGACTTGGTCACGTTGTACAAAAATGCGGGTGGTATCAACAAACGCGAACAAGAAACCATTGTGGCGGCGCCACGTGGGCAATGTTTCTTCATGTACGGACCTGTGTCACGTTCGACGATTCGTATTGAAACCAGCAACGACATCCGCCAATTATTTGAATAACCGCAAATCACATGACAACAAAATTGCTTTCGTGTTAACCTAACGCATGGACGTTAAAATTAAAACTGAAAGCATGGTTTTCAATTTTTGTGCACGTGCGATTATTACCCAAGACGAAAAGATTTTGACCATGTGTGTCAATGACGCCGATTATTATCATTTACCCGGTGGTCACGTGGAAATCGGCGAAACCAGTGAGCACGCGTTGATGCGTGAAATCCAAGAAGAAACTGGTTTGGAAATTGCGCTTGATAAGTTGGTCATTGTCCATGTGCAGTTTTACCAGAAGAAAGATTCCGACAACCATTCTGTGATTTTTTATTATACCGCCAAACCAAAAGGCAAAATCAAAACCGAAAACAGTATCCACATGGAACAGGGCAGAACCAAAATGATTAAACACGAATTGCGTTGGGTAACGCGTGATGAGTTAAAACCAATGGATTTACGCCCACAGTCAGTGAAAAACCTAATCTTAAACAACGAATTAAACGCGTTAAAACACATTGTTAATTGATGTTACTGTTCGGTCTTATTCGTTGGTTTCGGCTTTGGTTTGCATGTCTTTGACTTTCATGACGCGGATTTGCGTTTCGCGTTGGTTTTCGTCCAGTTTCATGGTGATAAATTTAATCGTGTCTTGAATGTTAGGAATCATGTTGTATTCCAAACTGTTGATGCGACGACGGACTTTTTGAATTTCGTCGGCTAACATACTGCAAGTTTTTTCCACGTTCGCCAATTCAATGATGGTGGCGGTTAATTGTTGCAGCAGTCGAATTGATTCGTCGAAATTGGCTGGCGTTGTCAGCAAAATGGTGTCTTGGGTCGTACCAACGTTATCAACCGCCACGTGGGGGACGGTCAAACCCATGATGTTCTTGGTGGAGCAGGTCAACGCAATTTCGTGACGGCGGATACTCAAAGCCGTGTCGACCGCGGCGGTGGTCATTTGCGTGTTCGCCGCGACAAACAATTGCAAGGCTTGGTTCAATTTCTTTTCGACCAGTTCACGCAATGTGCGGTTTTGCTTAATCAATTCCGCAAAGGTGTGAACCATTTCGTCATATTTGTCTTCCAACAGTTTGTGCGCCCGTTTGGCTGTTTTCAAGCGGTCATTTTGGCGCAGCCGTTCCATGCGCGTGGCACTGATATTAGTCGTCGGTGTCATTGCCATAATATTTATCCAAAATTGCCTTGTTGATACGGGTCAGTTCGACTTTTGGTAACATACGTAATAATTGCCAACCGAGATCCAAAGTTTCTTCAATCGTGCGGTTGGTGTTGAAGCCTTGGTTAATGAATTGATTTTCAAATTCGGTCGCAAATTTACAGTAAAGTTGGTCGGTTGCCGACAGAGCGGATTCACCCAAAATTTGTGCCAATTCTTTGCTGTCTTTCCCTTTGGCATAGCAAGCAAACAACTGGTTCAAAACGCCTTTGTGGTCATCACGGGTTTTGCCTTTGCCAATCCCTTTGTCTTTCAAACGCGACAGTGACGGTAACACGTCAATCGGTGGGGTAATGCCTTTTTTGTTCAGTTCGCGGGAAATGATAATTTGCCCTTCGGTAATGTAACCCGTCAAATCGGGAATCGGGTGGGTTTTATCGTCTTCGGGCATGGTTAAAATCGGAATTTGGGTAATCGAGCCTTTGCGACCTTTAATGCAACCCGCGCGTTCGTACAGCGAAGCTAAGTCCGTGTACAGATACCCCGGATAGCCACGACGACCGGGAATTTCTTTCCGCGCCGCCGAAACTTCACGTAAGGCTTCGGCGTAGTTCGTCATGTCGGTGGTAATCACCAAAACGTGGTAATCCAATTCAAATGCTAAATATTCGGCAACCGTCAAAGCCACCCGCGGTGTCGCGATGCGTTCCAATGCTGGGTCGTTGGCTAAGTTGATGAACATGACCGCACGGGATAGGGCGCCCGTCTCCGCAAAAGAATTCATGAAGTAAGATGCTTCGTCGTAGGTAATCCCAATCGCGGCAAACACAATCGCGAATTTGGCATCGTTCGACGGCACAGTGGCTTGACGGGCAATTTGCGCTGCCAATTCCGCGTGGGGCATCCCTGACATTGAAAAGATGGGTAATTTTTGTCCCCGCACCAAAGTATTCAAACCGTCGATAGTCGAAATGCCCGTTTGAATGAAATCTTGCGGATAATCGCGCGCGGTCGGGTTAATCGGTGCGCCGTTGATGTCCAATTTCTTGGTGGCAATTAACGGGGCAGCCCCGTCTTTCGGTCGTCCCAAACCGTCAAACACACGTCCCAAGATGTTGGGGGCAACCGCGACTTCCAAGCCGTGTCCCGTGAATTTAACCGCGTTGTCGTGAATGCCTAAGCCTTGACCCGCGGTGAACATTTGCACAATTGCTTTGTCGTCCAAGACTTCCAAAACTTTACCGTAACGTACCGTGCCGTCGTCGGCTTTAATTTCTACAAACTCGTTGTAGGTCACACCCGCGGTGTCGGTTACCACTAACAACGGACCGACCGCGCTTTTGATGGTTTTGTAATATTTGTTCATGCCAGTTTGCCTCCTAATTCGTATTTAATGCGGTTGGTGAGTGCCGCAATTTTGTCCGTCTCATCGTTAGGGATGTAACGGAATTGGGCAAATTCTTCCCGCACCGTTGGTAAAATGACTTTTTCGTAAGGCACGCCTTTTTGAATGGCGGCTGCCGCCAAATTGTAATAAGTCATCATGGATTCCAACATTAAAAATTGTTTGCGGGGTGATGCGTACGTGTCGATGTCACTCATCGCGTCTTGCATTAAATAGTTTTCTTTTAACAAGTTCGCCATTGCCAAAATCAAGCGGTCACTGTCGGACAAGGAATCTTCACCCACCAAACGCACGATTTCTTCCAAGTTCGCCGACAGTTGTAAAATCTTCATTGCCCCTTGACGGTGTGCGGCATAATCGGGCGAAAGGTTGTCACGGTACCAATTGGCTAATTGGTCAGCGTACAACGAATAAGATGTCAGCCAATCAATCGCGGGGAAGTGCCGACGGTACGCCAAGGCTGCGGACAAGCCCCAGAAAACTTTGACAATGCGTAACGTGGCTTGCGAAACGGGTTCGCTCAAATCACCACCCGGCGGCGAAACTGCACCAATCGCAGTAATCGAACCCAACTGGGCTGCCGAACCCAAGACTTGCACACGTCCAGCCCGTTCGTAGAATTCCGCAATGCGGCTGCTGAGATAGGCGGGGTAGCCTTCTTCGCCGGGGAGTTCTTCCAAACGACCACTCATTTCGCGTAAGGCTTCCGCCCAACGGCTGGTACTGTCCGCCATAATTGCGACGTCGTAGCCCATATCGCGGAAGTATTCGGCAATCGTAATGCCCGTGTAGATACTGGCTTCGCGGGCAGCCACGGGCATGTCACTGGTGTTCGCAATCAAGATGGTACGTTTCATTAAGGGTTCGCCCGTTTTGTTATCAATCAGTTCGGGAAATTCGTTCAAGACGTCGGTCATTTCGTTCCCACGTTCGCCGCAACCAATGTAGACCACCACTTGGGCGTCTGACCATTTTGCGATTTGGTGTTGGCAGACCGTTTTACCCGAACCAAACGGTCCGGGAATCGCGGCAACCCCACCTTTGGCAAT
>CAZXAV010000008.1:0-14918 GCA_964638195.1 uncultured Prevotella sp.
AAGCCGACGATTTGATTTCGTGCGGGACGATTGGTTTAATCAAAGCCATCAATTCCTTTAAGGCGGACAAAGGCACACAAATTTCGACCTATGCTTCACGTTGCATCGAAAACGAAGTGTTAATGTTTCTCCGTGTTTCCAAAAAACACCAACAAGTGGGTTCACTGAACGAAAGTCTGGGTGACGACCATGACGGGAACGAAATCTCGTTGGTCGATATCATTACCGACGACCGCGAACAATCCGACATTGACGTGGCAATGCACCGCCAGTTGATGCAAAAGTTAGTGGCAGCCATGCGCGAACGTTTAAGTGAACGCGAATTCAAAATTATCAGTTTGCGTTACGGACTGAACGACCACGTGGCTTTGCCGCAACGCGAAGTCGCGAAACAATTAAACATCAGTCGCAGTTACATTTCGCGGATTGAAAAGCACGCATTGGAAGTGGTGCAACAAGTCGTACGCGAACCTGCGTTTCAGGATTTCCATTAAAGACAATTTGACCGCATTAGAATTTGAGTGGCAGTTACCCGTGGTAACTGCTTTTTTGTGTGTTAAGGTTAAAGGTCCTCATCGTCGTCATCCCATGAGTCCCAATAAGCAATTGGTGCCTTCTTGCGGGTCGGACTGCGTGCTTTGCGGTGACGAACCACGGGTTGGGATGATCGGGTAGGCGTTTTGGCAACGAAGGGCAAATTGACGGGAAAGATTGCCAACAAAATTAACACAACGACAATCGCGACCGAAGCTAACAAACAAATGTAGAAATACAACGGATACATGGTGCCATGATAAATGGTGCTACGGAGAGAATTATGGAAAATGATGTCATCAACTTGAAAAGTTTGTCGGCGGACGCGCCATTGTTACAATATAACGATTGGACCCATTTAACGGTCACGCCACAAGTGCGACCCACGGCGGTCGGTCGGGCAGCAGACAAAAACGCACCCCCACGACAACACCAAAAGCAGTTAGCTTTTCACCGGTCATTAGCCAAGAGTCGGTTTGTGTTCGGCGGCAATCGTACGGGGAAAAGTGTTTGCGGTGCAATGGAAACGGTGTGGTATGCGACGGGGCTGCACCCGTTTATCAAAATTGAGCGGGCATGTGACGGGTGGGTGGTCAGTTTGACACGGCAAGTGCAACGCGATGTGGCACAAGCCAAAATCTTACAATATTTACCACCCGAATGGATTGTCAAAACTGTGATGGTATCGGGCAGTGCTTTTGCCCCTGCCCACGGGGTGATTGATTTTATTTTGGTACGGAACGTTTTTGGCACGATTAGTAAAATTGGTTTCCGTAATTGCGAGCAAGGACGGGAACGCTTTCAAGGTGTTTCGTTGGATTATGTTTGGTTTGATGAAGAACCGCCCGAAGACATTTATGACGAATGCTTATTACGGTTATTAGACCGAGGTGGGGTGCATTGGGTAACGATGACACCGTTAAAAGGACGCAGTTGGGTTTATGACCGCATTTATTTACGGCAAGAACGTGTGCCCGACTTGGCATGTTTTTGGATGAGTTGGGATGACAATCCATATTTAACCCAAGCCGAGAAACAATACTTGGTTGCCAATCTGCCACCCGATGTTTTGGAAAGCCGTCAGCATGGTCATTTTGTGGCGGCGGAAGGTTTGGTGTTCCCGAATTTTGATGCGGCAAATATCGTTGAGCCCATGGTCATTGCTCAGCCCGATGCGTACTATTTAGGGATTGACCCCGGCTACCGCAATCCGACCGCGGTGGTGTGGGTGGTGGCGGTTGGGGAAAACCTTTACATTGTCAGTGATTACGAAGTGGCAGGGCTGACAGTAGCAGAGCATAGTCAAGCCATTTTACAACGTACCGCGGACTTGGGTTGGGATTTGAAACAAGTCAAAGTTTTAATTGATAGTGCTGCTAACCAAAAAACTTCGGCGTGTGAAGTTTCCACTGCGATGCAGTACCGTCATCATGGATTAGCGGTGGATGCCAATGTCAACAAAAATTTGGCACAAGGGCTGTTAGAAATGAAAGCACGCTTTGGCAACGCGGACGGGCAACGCAGTCTGTTTGTGTTCAAAAACTGTGTGCATTTAATCGGGGAGTTGCGGGGTTATTACTGGGGTGACGGTGAGCAGCCACAGAAAGTCAACGACCACACGATTGATGCTTTACGGTACATCGTCATGGACTGGCAACGGGTCACCCACGAGCAACCCGCACCATTGAACACTTTGGGGCAAGCCAAAAAAGATTTAATTAAAAGACTGGCAGTAAAACGCTTCACGACAAAAAAGTTGTGATTTAATACGGGCAGGGAGGAGCAATGCAAAGCAAGCAAAGTAAAAAACAAATCATTGATGCAGTCTTAAACGATTACGAAGCACGCAAAGAAGCACGTCGCGGTTTAGAAAACAAATGGAAAAATAATTTGAACTTTTACAATGGTGACCAGTACGTTGGCTATTGCAAACAATACTATTGGCAATCCACCGAAAGTTTTAACCACATCGGACCTTTGGTGGAAAACCGTTTGGCAATTTTAGCCGAGGTTGAGCCCACAGTTCAAGATGAATTGGTGCAAGCGGTTTTTGATAAATTGCGTTTCAAACGCTTGGTGGAAGAAGGTAACTTTTGGCAAGAAGTGACGGGTTCGGTTTTTTACAAAGTCACCAAGGTGGACAACCAACCGTCAATCACCGTTTGTTCGCCCTTTGAAATTTATCCCGATAAGTTGGACGTTTCCAACATGGCGGAAATCGGTTCGATTATCCACGCGAAAAAAGTGGACGACCAATTAGTGATTGAAAAGTGGGGGCGTGACCATTTAACCATTATCCGCGACCAAGTGTTGGTTTACGACGGTGACTTGCCGTATCCATTCCCATTCGTACGCGGAACCAGTGAATTGGTCGCGGGACAGTTCTTTGGCAAATCGGTGGTGGATCGCGTGATTCCCGTTCAACGGGCTTACAATGCGATTAAAAATCGCCGTGCCGAATTTATGAGTCGCATGGCATGTGGGGTTGTGGCGGTGGAAGACGGCAGTGTTGACATTGACAGTTTGGAAGTCGACGGTTTGTGCCCGGGAAAAATCATTGTTTACCAACAAGGTTACCGCGAACCCAAGTTCATGGAAGCGGGTGTGATTCCCGACGAATTGACCAAAGAAGAAGACCGTTTGTTGAACGAGTTCAATACGATTAGTTGCGGGGGTGATTTGCTGTCTGCCTTGGCCAGTCGTGCCACGGTGGGGGAAGGGACTTTGACCCTTTACAGCGAACAAATCAAACGACAATTACGTCGTCCGATGCAAAGTATTGAAGACGTTTACGCTCAGGTCGGTCAAAAAATTTTAGCCATTTTAGGAGTGGAACATGGAAAATCAAAATGAAATCACCACGACGGAAAACAACACTAACGACACAACTTTGGAACAAGCGGCGATACAACCCAGTGTGGACATCAATGCACTCCAAAAGTCTTACAGTGAATTGCAAAGCGCGTTCACCAAAAAGGCACAAGCCTACAAAGAACTGGAACAGAAAATAAACTCCATGCCCAGCCGGGAGGAGATCATTCGGGAGTATTTATTGACGAACAACAGTGCGGAGGCGCCTGCGGTGTTGACCAGTTCTTCGTCGGCTTTTGATTTCGCCAAAGAAAAGAAGCCAACCACTTTGGCACAAGCCGATCGGTTGGCATGCGAATATTTCAAAAAAGGAGTTTCAAAATGATTACGATTGCGACAGCAGAAAATGCGTTAAGAAACATCTATTTAGATACGGTGATTAACGACATTAACCAAAAGACAAACCCATTTTTAACCATGGTTGAAGCCAATGCTCGTACTGCCAGTGGGAAAGATGCGAAGTTCAGTATTCGCTACGGACAAGCAGCAGTGGGGACAGGTACGGAAACGGGTGACTTACCAGTTGCCGATCAAGAAAAATCCATTGAATTGTCAGTGCCTTTGAAAAACTTATATGGCACTTTCCAAATCAGTGATAAAGCCTTGAAAGCGGCATCATTAGATCCAAATGCGTTTGCGTCTTTATTGGGCGGCGAAATGCAAAACTTGGTGGCTGCGGCACAAAGCAATTTGACCAGTATGCTGTACGGTAACGGGATGAAATTGTTGGCGGTCTTTGACAGTTCTGCCATTCAAACTGGTTCCCGCAAGTTGATTAAGGTTGGTCCCCAATACATTGGTAACTTCGTTAAGGATATGCAGATTGAAGTGCTCAATGGCGCTGGGATGGCAGTTACCGACCCCGATGGTGATAATTTGATTACGGCGGTAAATCCGGCAACGGGGATCATTACGTTAAGTGATGACTTACAAGCGAATAAGGCGGATCGTTTCTACATTTTCAATTATAACGATGACAAAACCAGCATGAACGGGATTGATACTGTGTTCATGAATAGTTTTTACGGTATCAACGCAAAAAACAATTCGGAAATTGCACCTTGTAATTATCGTGATACGGACAAGGATTTACATGTGTTGGACGAAGATGCGGCTTTGGATTTCTTGGATGCTTACGAAGAGCATTGTCAAAGTATGCCTGCTGATATTATTTTGACCCATCCACGTGTGCGTAAATCGATTTTTGAATCGTTGAAAAATACCCGTTCTAACATTGCAACGGCTGAATTAGCGGGTGGCTTCCACGGTTTCACCTTTAACGGTATCCCGATGTACAGTGATGTCAAATGTAAAGCGGGGAACTTGTATGCCTTGAACAGCAAATCATTTGCGATGCACCAACTTTGCGATTGGACTTGGTTATCCAATGAAGACGGCAGCATTTTGAAACAATTACCCGGTAAAGCCACTTACTCGGCAACCTTGGTAAAATATGCCGACTTAATTTGCGATAAACCGTTCTTGCAAGGTCGTTGCAGTAACTTCTCGGCTTTGAAGTGGAAAGCGGAGTAAAGTCAGATGCAAAAAATTTATCATGACCCGTATCATATCGCCGAACGCATTTTGCAAATTGACCCGTGTTACGAAATTTTTTGGAACGCGGAACGTGAACGGTTTGAAGTGCACTGGCATGGTAAATTGGCTTTCGTCGTCCCGTTCGATGGCTTAGACGTGCGGACGCTAACATACACGCAACGCACACGGCGGGAAAACGCTGATGACATTGAACGGGAAATTGACGAAGGTAATGCAGCCATCTTTCAAGCGCAAGCCAAAAAAATTCAGGCAATGAAAGCCAAAATAAAGGACTATGTAAAATATGATTTTGAGAGATTTAATTAGTGGTGCCAATGACATGCTCGGCTTGAAAATCGATTGGCAAAAAACGTCCACCGACGATAACTACTTGCAACTGTTCGCTTGTGCACGGTTAGTGCTGAATTCTTTGACGGGACTTTGGGTAAAAGCGGACAGCACGAATATTACTCCCGAAGATTACGGATTAGACAACGCCACAATTATTTACGGCATTTTGTCGGAGTACGCGTTTGTCGCCGGATTGTTTAACGAATGGAAAGTTTGGCAAGAAAAATACAACGAAGGTTTATTTAAGGCGCAGCATGGTAAATCCCGCATCTTGCCAGTTCGCTAATTACCGCAGCGTCCGTTTTAACTTGGACAACTTCGCCTTGCCCGTGGTTGTCACCAAAAAGAAAAACACGATTTATACCAATTACTTGGCAGGACTGAAAGGAACCAAACACCAATTGTTGTCTTTGGGCGAACCACAGCCGACTTATGGTTACGACCATGCGGTGCAGTGGAGCAACTGGATTTTTGCATCCAACAACGAAGGGGTTTTCGCGGCACGGATCTATTCATTAGATTTGGTGTTTCAGCCCGTGGAGCAAGCGGTTTTCCCCAAAAAACTTGCGGTGGTTAATAACCGCTTGTTTATGATTTCCGAAAATCGTAAACGGATTGTTTATTCGGTCGATTTGAGGGGCACTTGGGCAAACGGTTCTTTTCTTGATAATGCCATCCAATTACCCGTTAGTTACGGGCTGTGTTTGGATATCCGTTATTATCGCGGTAAATTGTTGGTAATTTGCGAAGACGGATTACTGACGGTGAACCGCAGCTTTGTCTTGGAACATTTGGCGGACGACTGTGAATTGTTGAAAGCCAATTTGGACAGCGGTGACCAATGCTACTGGGAAAGTGATTGGTTCAGTTTGGGTTATGCGACCAATACGCAAACATTACGCGAGATTTTCTTGAAAACGAACGTAGGCTTAATTTTAACAGTTACGTCGAACCGCACGCAACGTGACATTCGGGTGAAAGCTGCCGACAAAGTGCAGAAAATTAAAATCAACTTGAATGGTGACCAGTTCAAATTAGCGTTGACGCCGTCCACCAACAGTAATGTCTTGGTGTCGGATTTTGCGGCTGTCGTGGCTTACGGTAAAAGGGGGTAGACTTTCAATGAAAATGTGTGTAAAAAAAATCTTGATAAAACTGTGGGCAATTTTGCAACGGATCTTTTGTTGCATTCCTTGCTCGCATGATGACGAATCCAACGAAAGCGAATAACAAATTGCACAAGTTGTGAACTTATGATAAAATATGGTTTATGGATAATAAAAAATGGACAACAACGATAGGTAATCGTACAGTAACTGTGGAGACCGGCGCTTTGTGCGGTTTGGCCCATGGTACATGTTTGGTCAGTTGCGGGGAAACCGTAATCATGGCAAACGTAACAATGGCGGATCAACCGCGCGATGGGATTGACTTTTTCCCGTTGGGCGTAGATTTCCAAGAAAAATTATATTCTGTGGGTAAAATTCCTGGCGGATTTACAAGACGTGAAGGACGCGGTGGCGACAAGGCAATTTTGACCAGTCGCTTAATCGACCGTCCTTTGCGTCCTTTGTTTGATAAGGCCTTGCACAATGATGTGGCAGTGGTGGTAACCACTTTGTCGGTTGACCCAGATGTCGCACCCGAACCGTTAGGCATGTTGGCGTCATCGGTGGCTTTGACCATCAGTGATATTCCATGGAACGGACCCACCGGGGCAGTGCAAGTGGCACGTGTCGACGGCAAGTTAATTTGCAACCCGACCGCCGTGGAACAAGACCACAGCGATTTACACTTAACGGTCAGTGGTACCAGCGAAGCCGTGTTAATGGTGGAAGCCGGTGCGAACGAAGTCAGTGAAGCTGACATGATTGATGCAATTATGTTCGCTCACGAAGAAATTAAAAACCTGTGCGAATTCCAAGTTGGCATTGCCAAAAAAATTGGTAAAGAAAAACGTAAAGTTACTTTGCACACGGTGGACAAAACGTTGGAAGAGCAAGTTCGTTCTTTCGCAACTAGTTTCATTGAAACGGCTTTGAAAGAAACCGATACGTTGAAACGTCGTGTCGAAGAAGATAAAGTGCAAACCATTGTCGCGGATCAATTCGCAGACATTTGGGACGAAAGCAAAACGGACATTATCGAAGTCATGAACAAAATCAAAAAAGAAATTGTTCGTGAAAAAATTCTTAACCAAGGAGTACGTCCTGATGGGCGTGGCACCAAAGACATTCGCCCGATTTGGGTTACGACGGGCTTATTGCCACGTACCCATGGTTCGGCGGTGTTTACACGTGGTAACACTCAAGTCTTGAACGTTTGTACGTTAGGAATGTTGAGTGATGCCCAAAAATTGGACGGGATTGATGACGAAGAAGCGAAACGTTACATGCACCAATACAACATGCCGCCGTATGCGACGGGTGAAGCGCGTCAATTGCGTGCACCGGGTCGTCGTGAAATTGGACATGGGGCTTTGGCAGAACGTGCGTTGATTCCCGTGTTGCCCAGCGAAGAAGAATTCCCATACGCGATTCGTACGGTCAGTGAAGTCTTGTCCAGTAATGGAAGTTCTTCCATGGCTTCGGTCTGCGGCAGTTCAATGTCGTTGATGAATGCCGGTGTGCCGATTAAAGCCGCGGTTGCGGGTATCGCGATGGGCTTGATTAAAGATAAGAACAGCCGTAAAGTGGCGGTCTTAACCGATATTCAAGGCGTGGAAGATTTCTACGGTGATATGGATTTCAAGGTGGCAGGTACGGAAAAGGGTATTACCGCAATTCAAATGGATATCAAGATTGCGGGTATCGACAAAGAAATTATTACGACCGCTTTGGCACAAGCCCGTGAAGGTCGATTGAAGATCTTAAAAATCATGAATTCCGAAATTAAAGCACCCGCGAAAGAAATTTCAAAGTACGCACCGAAAATTGTGACGTTCAAAATTAACCCCGACAAGATTAAAGACGTTATCGGTAGTGGTGGTAAAGTGATTAACAAAATCATTGACCAAACTGGGGTGAAGATTGACATTGAAGAAGACGGTAAAGTCTTTATCGGTGGAGCAGAAGCCGCGATGGTGGAAAAAGCCAGAGCAATTATTGCTGACATCGTGTTAGAACCCGAAGTCGGTCAAATCTTTGAAGGTCCCGTAATGCGTATCTTGGATTTCGGTTGCTTCGTGAAATTGACCGAAGCGTTGGAAGGTATGGTTCACATTTCCAAGTTAGCCAAAGAACGCGTCAACAAAGTGGAAGACGTGGTTAAAGTCGGTGACGTGATCAAAGTTAAGGTTATCAAAATCGACGAAAAAGGTCGGATTGATTTGCAACGCATTGTTACGCCGTCAACTGTAAAAGCTGCCCCAACGAAGTAATCGTAATATTACGCGTTAAATAAGTAGCAACCACTTGGGCAAAACATTGCATGGTGGCGGTGGTCGGTTTCAAGGCAATGATGTCACCGCCTTGCACATTGTAGGTGGCATAGGACAACACTAGGTTGCTGTCGGCGGTGTCCCAATCAATGACAGCATTGCGGTCGGTGGGTAACACGGTGGTGTAACCTAGATTGCTTGCCATGGCAATGGTGTGTTTGTTGAACAAGCCCGCGGGTGGGGTAAACACATGCATTTGGGTGTGGGTTAATGAGTTAATCAAAGCATCACCCAGACGGATTTCTTCGGTGATAAGATTTTTGTCTGCGACATTCAAGGCAGTGTTGGAAAAGCCGTAATTGCCCAATTCGTGGTTAGCGGCTAGATTTTGCAAGACTTCCAAATTGTTAATTGCAGCAGAACCCGTGAAGAAAAAAGTGGCGGTGGTTTCGGCGGTGGACAGTGTTTCTAAAATTGGGGACAGATCGTTGGCTAATTGGGCGTCGTCAATGATAAACATCAAAGCCACTTGGTTGCTGTCGCGTTTGCCGTTGGACAGTGGGGCGTTGACGGTGAGATAGGTTTGTTGAACGTTTAAGGTGCTAACCAGTAAACCTAGCACCAATAAAACGCTGCAAATGATAGTGTTCGTAATCACGACTTTTTTGTTGGGCATCTTAACTATCCATATTATGATTTGCGTAAAATTATGTTTTTCGTGTATCATAACGGTATGGATACAATCATTAAGACTTACCCCAATGGGCTGCGTTTGGTGGTGACACCCATGCCCAATTTTAAGAGTGTGGCTTTTTCCATGCTGGTGATGGTGGGCAGTGGGGACGAAACCAAGGACGAACAAGGTCTGTCGCATTTTTGTGAACATATGTTGTTCAAAGGTACCACGCACCGCACGGCACAACAATTAATTGATGAATTTGCCAAACTTGGGGTGTTTTATAACGCGTGGACCAGTGAGTCGGCAACTTGTTACCATACCAAGGCGGCCGCCCTCAACATTGAAAAATGTATTGATTTGTTTTCCGATATGTATTTCAATTTGAAATTTGAAAACGACGACTTTAACCGTGAAGGTGATGTCATTGTGCAAGAAATTGCCATGCACGAAGACAATCCGACCTCGGTGATGTATGACCGCATGAATACGGTGTTTTACCATGGAACCAAATACGAACATCCAGTGGCGGGCTATGCCAAAGCAATTAAACAATACCAACCCAAGGATATTTACAACTACGTCAAAAAACATTACATCGCACCCAATACAATTTTGGCGTTTGCGGGTGATATTACGGTGGAGCGGGCGGAAGAATTAGTGTCCAAATATTACTTGCCGTATTTAAGCACGACTGCCGCCAAACCCAAACAACGGGCTGATGTTCCGGCGATTCAACCGACACCTACGCAAACCCAAGTGAAAAAGGATACCGAACAACAACACGTGGCGTTGGCGATTCCGGTTTGCAACCAATACTCGGAAGACCGTCGTGCGTTGTTAATGTTTGCTTTGCTTTTTGGCAGTGATATGAGTAGTCGTTTGTTTATCAATGTCCGTGAAAAATTGGGTTTGGTCTATTCCATTCATTCTGAATTGGAACTGTCCGACATCGGTGGTAATTTGACGGTTTGCTTTTCTTGCACGCCGCAAAATACTAACAAGGTTATCGAAGTGGTCAAAAAGGAAATTGATACCGTTTTGCGGGATGGGGTGACGGAAGAAGAATTGTTTAAATATCGTAATATGTGGCGCATGCAACGTTTGTTCGACAGCGAAGTGACAACGCATGTGAACCGACACGCAGTGAATCGGTTGGCTACCTACAATCGCGTGGATAGTTTTGAAGAAGAATTGAAATTGGTGGACGCTTTGACCGTTCAGGATGTCAATGCGGTTATCAAAAAATACATTGCCAAAGATAAAATTATCACGGTAATTGTCGGTAAATAATATTTTACGAAAATTAAAATTTTGTTTATAATTTAAGGTAATGGACGGTACTATCCATCGCACCAAAAAGCAAAATGCCAAACGTCCCTTCCCATGGGGGGATATTATTATTTGGGCGTCGGGGATTGCCGCGTTATTGATGTTGTTCCGCTTGGGTGGAGTGGTCACCAATTTCTTGTACGGGGTAGCGGGGATTTACATCTTTTGTGTTTTCATTATTACCGCTGTATTCGGAATTTGTTTACGCACGGGCAAACGCATTCGCGTTGACCAACAATACTTGTGGGGTGCGATTATTATGGTGTTGGCATTTTTTACTGCCATGCATGTCGGTTTCACGCAAGCCGTTGTCGGTGGTGGCAAAAGTGCGGATTTAAGTAGTTACCTTAGTTACTGTTTTTCCAGTTCACATTTGACCCCGGGGGGAGTTTTGTTCGCATTGCCGTCTTATTTGTTGTTGGTGATTTCAGGTACAATTGGCACTTATTTGTTGTTGGGGGTGCTTTTCTTGGCGGGATTGATTTTGGTGGTCAACCGTGTCATTATGAAAAACCGCGAGAAACGCATTATTACCATGGAAACCAAAGCCGAAGAACCCGCGGAGTCCAATGATTACGCCACGGCAACCGCGGAGCTGTATGCCAAATTGCAAGCCAACAGTAAAGAGGTTATGCGTGACAACCGCCGCGATTTTGAAGCCAGTAAAAGTCTGTTGGGTTTAGGTAATTTGCCGAAACGTGAAACCGCCAAAGTGCAAGCCGACAGTCCTGTGCCTTTGAAAAATTTGACCACCCCCGAAGGTATCAATCAAGCATCTGCCGCCGCAGCCAGCAACCGACCGGCGGGCTTACGCATGTACAACGACGGGGTTGCCATTCCATGGCAAGGCATGGACAGTACGGCTTGGTCAGCGGTACAACCCACTGTGCCACCGACACCCACGCCACCGATCATGCCGCAAATGCCAACCATGGCAGCCCCGGCATATCCCTATATGCCATCACCGAATATGCCTTTGCCCAGTAGCATGATGCCGCAACAACCCATGGCACCAGTGCAACCCATGGCTCCGACACAACCAACCGCACCGACGAACACTTGGGGACAAGCCGGTGGTATGCCATGGCAAGGTGCGAATACGGGGGCAAGTTGGACTCCGCCGAATAGTCCCGATGTCCAACCCAATCCGGCTTTGGGTCGTCGGCGCAGTGCTGCGGCGTTACAAAATCTTAACAACCAAACTTCGTTGAACTTGGAAACGCCGTCAACCACGAATGAACCAGTGGGGGATACTTTCAAGAACAAACGTTACTATAAACCGACTTTGGATTTGATTCACACCCAAAGTATGGATTTAAGCCAATTTAATGCCGAAGCCAGTGAAAAAGAAACCAGATTAAACGAACTGTTTGAACAATATAATGTTCGTGCACACGTCAGCAGTTTCAGTGTTGCACCTGCCGTAACGCGTTTTGAAATCGTGCCCGAAATGGGAACGCGTGTGGCACAAATTGAAAATTTGCGTGATGACATGAACTTCGTGTTAAAGACCAATAACACGCGGATGGAAAGTCCCATCGAAGGGAAGAACGCGATTGGGATTGAAGTGCCGAACCATACGATTGGTACGGTGTCGATTAAAGACTTGTTGGGGTCACGCGAATTCTTGTCGCACAAAAGCCCGTTGGCAATCTGTGTGGGTAAAAACATCAGTGACGAACCGATTATTGCGGACTTGGCGGAAATGCCACACTTGTTGGTGGCGGGTACTACGGGTTCGGGTAAGTCGGTCTGTATTAACACGATTTTGACCAGTTTGATTTTTAAGACCAGTCCCGAAGATTTGAAATTGATGTTGATTGATATGAAGGGCGGGGTCGAATTGGGCATGTACAATGGTTTGCCACACATGTTGGTGGAAAGGTGTATTTCCAACGCAACGCACGCCGTCAATGCGTTCAAATGGTTGATTCGGGAAATGGACCACCGTTACGATTTATTACAAGGTCAACACGTCAACAACATTGCTTTGTATCAAGCTTTGCCCGCGTACAAGAGTGGTCAAATCCCCGCTATGCCTTACATCGTGATGGTGGTGGACGAAACGGCAGACTTGATGTCGCGTAACAAAAAAGAAGTGGAAGATTGTATCCAAAACTTGGCACAAAAAGCCCGTGCGGCGGGGATTCACATTATCTTGGCAACCCAACGTCCCAGTGTCGACGTTATCAGCGGTGTGATTAAAGCTAACATTGGTACGCGTATCGCGTTCCGTGTGTTAAGCGGTGTTGACAGTCGTACCATTTTGGATTCGGTCGGTGCGGAAACTTTGATGGGTCGTGGTGACATGTTATTTATGACCGCCAAGGGGATTGAACGTGTGCAAGGTTGCTACATGACGAACGACGAAATTCACCGTGTCACCAACTTTGTGCGCGAAAAGAATCCGCCCGATTTCAACCGTGAAATTGAAGATTTGATTTTGAACGGAATTCCCGATGGCAGTATGACCAGTTTCGACGACGATGGTGGTGGGGTCAGTGAACAAGACCCGAAATTGGTAGCAATCTTGCGTTACGCTGTCCGTGAAAACAACGTCCGCCGCACCTTGTCGATTTCGGAAATTCAACGTAAATTCTCGGTTGGTTTTGGTCGCGCGGGTCGGATTATGGACCAATTGGAACATGCGGGTTTTGTCGGTGCCGATTTCGGTAACGGTAAGGCGCGTGAAGTCATTGCGACACGGGAACAGGTTGCGGAACTTTACGGCTTATAGTAAACTATCACGATGGATAAAATTTTTGATTTCAAGGCTTGTGAAGCCCATTACAATGCAGAATGGTTGGATAATAACGTTTTCCAAGCCAAAGTTAATCCCGACAAAAAACCGTTTACGGTGATTATGCCACCGCCGAACATTACCAGTAAATTACACATTGGTCACGCGTTTAACTTAACGATTATTGATGCGTTAATCCGTTTCAAACGCATGCAAGGTTATGAAGTGTTGATGTTGCCAGGGGCGGACCATGCGGCAATTGCAACCGAAGCCAAAGTGGTGGAAGAGTTGAAAAAAGAAGGGCTGACCAAGCAAGATTTGACGCGCGAACAATTTATGGAACGCATCCAAAAATGGTACGACCATTACCAAGGTGTTATTTGTAACCAATTCAAACGTTTGGGGTTGTCTTGCGATTGGTCGCGTTTCACGTTCACCATGGAAGACCATTGTAAAGCAGAAGTCAACAAGGCTTTCCACCGTTTGTACGATGACGGTTACATTTACCAAGGCGAACGCATGATTAACTGGTGTCCAACTTGCCATACCGCTTTGTCCGAAATCGAAGTTGAATACAGCGAAGTAAAACGTCAAATTTGGACAATTCAATATGGACCACTACGCGTGGCAACGACCCGTCCCGAAACTTTGTTTGGTGATGTCGCGGTGGCGGTTAATCCGAACGATAAACGCTATCAAAATTTGATTGGTAAAACCGTGCCATTGCCGTTGACTGACCGCCAAATTCCAGTGATTGCCGATGAGTCGGTAGATATGAAATTTGGCACGGGGGCAGTGAAAATTACGCCCGCACACGACCACCACGATTACGAAGTGGGGGAACGTCATCATTTACCGCACGTAAAAGTCATTGACGAAAACGGGGTTATGTGTGGTGATGTCGGCAAATATGCTGGTATGAAGGTGGCGGAAGCACGCGCCGCGGTGGTTGCCGATTTGCAAGCACAAGGTTTATTGGTTGCAACTAAACAACACGTTTCTAACATCGGTCAATGTTACCGTTGCCACCAGACGGTTGAACCCGCAATTTCCAAACAGTGGTTCGTTAAAATGCACGATTTGGCTCAACCCGCGCTTGAGGCTTTGAACAACGGGTTAGTGATTGTGCCCAAGAAGTTCCAAAAAATTTATTTGCACTGGCTGAACAACATTAAAGATTGGTGTATATCCCGCCAATTGATTTCGGGACACCGCATTCCGATTGAAGGTGAAACCGATGTGTTGGATACTTGGTTTTCGTCCGCGTTATGGCCGTTCGTGACGTTGAATAAAAACCAAGCCGATTTTGAATACTTTTATCCCACCGATGTGTTGGTGACCGCTTACGAAATTATTTTCTTTTGGGTCATTCGCATGGTGTTTTCGGGTTTGTATCACACTAAACAATTACCGTTCCACACGGTGTTATTGCACGGCTTAGTCCGCGATAGCCAAGGTCGCAAAATGAGTAAATCTTTGGGTAACGGCATTGACCCGTT
>CAZXAV010000009.1:0-14474 GCA_964638195.1 uncultured Prevotella sp.
ATACCGTTATTTTTGCTGTCCTAAAAACTTCGCAAAACAAAACTTTTGCGAAGTTATGCGGTATAATGGTACGCGGATTTATCAGAATAAGCGGTTATCAGTTCTGAGACACAGAGATGGATTTTTTTGTGAATTTTGCTGTGAATTTTATCAAGTAATTCTGTACAGCGCGTTATAATTAAAACTTGTAAGAAAATTTAAGTTGTTGTATAATTATTTAATATGAAAACGACCATCATTGTGGATAAGAAAAACGCAAAAAATAATGACAAAGCGACACAGAAAACAACACAAAAAGCTGTGAAAATCACGGCAAAAAAGGCTGTGAAAGATAAAGATGTGGTTAAAACTGTTGCCAAAACTAACACTAAAAATGTCCCTACGGCAGAAAAAAAATTTGTGTCTGATATAACTGCCCTGCTGCAAAATTTTCCAAAATGGTATACCGATATTGTATTAAAAACTGAATTGTGTGATTATGGTCCGGTCAAAGGTACGATGGTCATTCGTCCGTATGGTTTTGCGCTGTGGGAAAACATCAAGAATGCACTTGACCAAAAATTAAAGGCGCAAGAATACCAAAATGCTTATTTCCCAATGTTGATTCCGTCGTCATTCATTGAAAAAGAAAAAGAACACGTTGCCGGGTTCGCACCAGAATTAGCAACTGTTACACACGTTGGCACAGAAACTTTGGCTGAGAAATTGTACATCCGCCCTACTTCAGAAACAATCATTGGTAATATGCTGTCAAAATGGTTACAAAGTTACAAAGAATTGCCGATGAAATTAAACCAATGGTGCAACGTCGTCCGTTGGGAAAAAACGACTCGCCCGTTCTTGCGTACCAGTGAATTTTTGTGGCACGAAGCCCATGCTGTGTTTGCTGATGCGAAAACAGCTAAGAAAAATGCGTTAGACGATTTGTATCTTTATGAGAATTTCTTCCGTGAATATTTGGCAATTCCGGCGTTGATTGGTCAGAAAAGCGAAAAAGAAAAATTCGCGGGTGCAGAAATTACTTACGGCGTGGAAGCCATGATGAAAGACGGTAAAAGTTTGCAAGTTGGTACTAGCCATTATTTGGGACAAAATTTCAGTAAATCCTTCAATATTAAATTCCAAGATGACCAAAAAACATCCCGTTATGCTTACACCACTAGCGTGGGTACTTCTACCCGCATGATTGGTGCAATTGTCATGACGCATGGTGATGACCGTGGTTTGGTTTTGCCACCGCGTGTAGCTCCGATTCAAGTTATCATTGTTCCTGTCGCACAACATAAACCCGGCGTTTTGAACATTGCCGAAAATATTAAACGCACTTTAATCAATTTGCATTATCGTGTTGCTATTGATGACAGTGATAATATGCCCGGTTGGAAATTTAACCAATGGGAAATGAAAGGTGTGCCAATCCGTATCGAAGTTGGTCCACGCGATATTGAAAATAATGAATGCCAAATTTTCCGCCGTGATACTTTGACCAAGGAAACTGTTAAACTGAACCGTATCGAACGCTATGTTGCGGATTTGTTGGAAAATATTCAACATACCATGCTAACCAATGCAACCCAAATTCGTGATAAACATATTAAACACGTCAAAACTTTTACCGAACTGAAAAAAGCCGTCAATGCAGGCAATTTTGCTTTGGCTCCATGGTGTAATTGCACCGAATGCGAAGAAGCCATTAAAACCGAAACTAACGGAGTTTCTACACGTGTCATACCATTTGATTCGACTCTGGAAAAGAATGCTGTCTGCGTTAAGTGCGGTAAACCAGCCAAAGTTGAAATTATTTTTGCAAAAGCATATTAAGTCATAAGGAGACCGAACCGTGAAAAGATACGATGAATTATTATTTGAACGTTTTAACGAAGATTGGAGCAAATTGTCTCCAACTAAAATGTTATCTTTGTTGCGTGCCAAAACGCAAACTACCCTACCGGCAAACATTGAACCGTCAGCATTAAACGGGAAATTAAATGTCAAATTAGGCATTGATCCAACTGGTGCAGATATCCATATTGGTCATTTATGTCCGATTTTTGTATTAAATATTTTCTTGAAATGTGGACACCACGTTGATTTTGTGATTGGTGATTTTACGGCTAAAATTGGTGACCCTAGTGGACGTAATACCGAGCGTGCTTTAATTACCGATGAACAAATTGCCGCAAATTTCAAGACTTACACAAAGCAAATTGCACCCTACATTGACACCAAAAAATTAACTGTTCACAAAAACAGTGAATGGCTGTCAAAAATTTCGTTAGCAGAATTTTTGGCTGTTTTGCAACGCATTAAATTGTCAGTTGCTACGCAACGCGAAGATTTCCGAAATCGCATTGAAAACGTATCTTTGGCAGAAGTTAATTATGCGGTGTTAATGGGTTTAGATTCTGCAAATCTGCATACTAATGTCGAATTAGGTGGACTTGACCAACTTTTGAATTTTTCACAATGCCGTATGGTGCAAGAAATTTACAATCAAAAACCAGAATTAGCTTTTGGTACTCCAATTTTGGAAGGTTTAAGTGGAGATGGTCGTAAAATGAGCAAAAGTTACAATAACTACATTGCTGTAACTTCGTCTGCTGCTGATAAATTTGGCAAATTCATGTCGTTACCCGATAATTTATTGTTGAAATATTACCAAGCGTTTGGTTACCTTTATGCGGAAGAAATTCCCGCTTTGGTTAAATTTATCGAAGCCAATCCGTTAGAAGCAAAAAAACAATTAGCAACCTATTTTGTTTCAATTGATGGCAATAACTTAGATATTGGGCGTACCGAACGCGAAAATTTTGAACGTAAATTTTCAAAACGCGAATTGACAGATGCTGATTTCATTACGGTTACTGTGGCACCCAATACCCCGTTACTGACTGCAATTGCTGCCACAGGAAAATTTGCTTCTAATGGCGAAATTAAACGTTTAATTTTGGCTGGTGCGGTAACTGATGTCGATACAAAAGAAAAACTGGGAATTGGCTATAATTTGACAAAAACTGTCAAGATTAAAGTCGGCAAATTGAATACATTCAAAATGGAGGTAAAATAAATGAAAGACGAACGCATCGTAAAGTTAGCACACAACTTATTGAATTACAGTTGCAAATTACAAAAAGGACAAAGCATTATTATTGAAGCCGGTCTCGAAGCCAAAGATTTGGTCAAAGAATTGGTTCGACAAACGTACCAAATTGGTGGTTATCCATTTGTACGTTTAAGTGATGGTGAAATCAGCCGCGAAGTTATGTTAGGCATGACCGAAACCCAAGCTAAAAAAGCATGTGAATATACTTTGCCCATGTTTGAAGGTGCATCTGCGTACATCGGAATTAGTTCGCCGCATAACAAATTTGAAAACAGCGATGTTCCCGATGAGAAAAAACAAATTTACAGCAAATTTTACAGTAAACCCGTTCATATGGATACCCGTGTTTGCAAAACAAATTGGGTAATCTTGAATTATCCGAATCCCGCTTTGGCACAATTAGCACAAATGCCGAGTGATGTGTTTGAAGATTTCTTCTTCGATGTTTGTACTTTGGATTATTCCAAAATGGACAAAGCTATGCAACATTTGAAAAAATTGATGGAAAAAACCGACAAAGTGCGTTTGGTTGCCCAAGATACCGATTTAACATTCTCAATCAAAGGTCAACCCGCGGTGATTTGTTCGGGTTCATGCAATATCCCGGATGGTGAAATTTACACTTCCCCGCTGAAAACATCAATCAATGGCAAAATCCATTTCAATATTCCGTCCTTGCACAAAGGCATTATTCACGATGACATTACTTTGGAATTCAAAGACGGAAAAGTTGTGAAAGAAAGTTCATCGCACACTGCCGAATTAACCGCTGAATTAAATGTTGATGAAGGTGCACGCTATGTTGGCGAATTTTCGTTCGGAGTTAACCCTTACATTACCAAACCGATGTACGACACATTGTTTGATGAAAAGATTTCTGGTTCGATTCACATGGCATTGGGTAATGCTTATGATGATGCCCCAAACGGCAACAAGAGCCAAAACCACTGGGATATCGTATTGTCAATGCGCCCCGAATATCATGGCGGACAAATTTACTTTGACGGTGTTTTAATCCGCGATAATGGTTTATTTGTTTTGCCAGAATTAAAATGTTTGAATCCAGAAAATTTGAAATAAACTACTTATTAAATTCTTTCGCTAAATTTTACCCAATCTACCACATTCCAAAAAGCGTCGACATAGGCTTGACGGTCGTTCAAGTGCTGTAAATAATAAGCATGTTCCCAAACATCTAAACATAAAACGGGAGTTCCGTTTTGTGGTACGTTTTGGTTGGCTGTGGTTATGATTTCTAATCCGCCCGCAGCATTCTTAATTAACCATGCATAGCCCGACCCGAAAACACTTAATGCCGCATTGGCAAATTGTTCTTTGAAAGTCTTCCAACCACCAAAGGCTGCGGTAATTTTTTGCGTGGCTTGCGGTGTAATTCCAATTACGATTTGTCCCGTTGCCGGTCGCAATTCGGTAAAGAAGAAAAAGTGGTTATATACTCCGCCTGCTTGACGAAGTAAATTGACATCTTGGTTGGCTGCGGCATAAGCCAATAATTCGGTTAATGTCATATTTTGTAATTCCAAGCGCGTTTCCAAAATTTCATTAAGATTCTTGATATAATTTGCTAACAAGCGGTCGTAATGTGCGTGCATGGTTTTGCCGTCTATATACGGTTCCAAAGCATCTAAATTGTATGTCAATTTCAAGTTAAAAAACGGATATGTCATTTGTTCCCAATTTTGTGTTGAATTATCCATACCCAATCAATATGACAAACTTAGTCAAAAGTTGACTAAATTCGACCGCGGTAATATTTCAAACTTTTTTTGATTTTATTAACATACGCATTAGTTTCTTTGAATGGACAGGTTGTTAATTTCGTTTTTCCTTGTTCGGACAGCCATCGTGCTACATTCCCCTCGCCTGCGTTATAGGCAAATAATGCGGTGTCTACATCGTTAAATTTGTTGATTAAATATGCCAAATATTTGACACCCAGTGTAATATTCGTTGCGGGGTCAAATAAGTTGATTTCGTCTTTTGTCATTGCGGCGGCAGTTGATGGTAAAAGTTGCATTAAACCAACAGCTTGTTTTGGGGAAACTTTGTCTTTGTCAAAACCACTTTCAGCATTGATAACGGATGCAATTAAAACTGGGTCAACATCATAGGTTTGTGCCGCCGTAAGAATTTCTTGACGGTATTTCAATGGAAAGCAAACATTAAATAGTAACAGCCAAGTCCCAATCAAGCCGACCGTCAGCACAACAGCAACAATGATGAATTTCCGCACTTTACATTATTATTTGTCACAAATGGTTAAAAATGCGTCGTCCAAGAGTATACGTTAAAGCAATTGCAATCCCGGAGGTAAGAGTTAAAATCCCAATTAAAATTCCCGCGATTGCTACAACTGACAAATAATTCATTAACCAGAACGATAACCCAGTCAAAGCTCCGATTGCTAACATTCCACCCAACAGCATAATTGTGGCACTCAAACTTTGTTTAATGACTGCGACTTCATTGGTAAATTCAAATTTCGGAAAGTATAAATTGATCATAATTCCCGCATAAGAGACCAAAATAGCGGTCAAAATTGGAATCAGTGTCATAACAATAAAACTTAATATCGACAATTGTAATGTAATTTGAATCACAATTGTACAGACCAAAGTTAACGGAACAACCAAGATAATATTGAATAAGGCTTTGGCGGTCAAGATTGTTTGGGCATGAATTGGCATACTGCGTAAAATCCATAATTGTTTGCCTTCCAGTGAAATCGAAACCGCGGCTGGATAAGTTAAAACAGCGCATGCCGCAAATATCAAGCCAATTAACAAGCAAGCCATTTCTTTTTGGATACCTAACATTTGTAACAATTCAGACGATAACAATGATTTGCCTTGTATGGCTAAATAACCAGTCAAAACCACCATGAATAATGGTCCAATCATTGTGTTCAGCATTAAACCAGTCGAATTGAAGTAACGGTTGCTTTCATTTTTTAACAATGACATCAATGGTGTCGTGTTTTTTGAACTGATACGTGTTGGCTTGGCTTGTGATGCACGGTTCTCGCGGTTTAGCAATAACGCGTTTAACCAATTCCCGATAATAAAGATTAGCACTGCTCCGCCAATTACTGGGACCATAACGATTGGGTTGAACGTAATCATCCAATTCACAACATTTAGCATAATTACGGGATCATCAATATTCATAACCAGAAATTCATAAATCACCATGACACCGACCAATGTAATTAAGGTGAAAAATGCTTTGAAAATATTACCAAATTTTGAATCGGAAAAACAAACTGTCACTAAAAAATCGACAATATACGAAAGTCCAACTGCCGTTAAAGGAATCATCAACATCATGACCGAACAGCCAAGAATTGCCACAATATCAAACGGTGTGTAAACGATATATGCAATCACGTTGGGTAAAAACATTAAGATGACAATTGCCAAATTGAAAACAAAACTTGATAGTGCCTTAGCGGTGATGATTTCAGTTTTCTTAAATGGCATGCTTAGCAACAATTCTGTGTCATTGGATTTTTTTCCACCAGTAACCTTTTGCAAAGCAAAAATCACCGCCAGAAAAACTGAAATAATCAACCCAATTGCTAAAACACTGGCTTGCATATTGATTGGGGCGGATTCTTTTGCCATGAGTAACATGGAATACAACATAAACGCGAAAAATCCGAAATACAAAACTGCAATCGTTGTAACACCCGCAATTGTTTTGGCTCGTGCATTTTTACGACGCAAGCTGCCAATTCCACAAAGAAAATAATTTTTTAACAGCAACCAAACGTTACGCATTCAAGAATACCTCTTCCAAACTCTTGTCGGCTTTGATTTCTTGCATCGTACCTTGCTTAATGACAACACCGTTTTTTATCATGACAACTTTATTACAAAGTTTTTCGGCTACTTCCAATACGTGGGTTGAATAAAAAATCGCACCACCATTTTTGACAAATTCATGCATGATGTTTTTCAAGGTGAATGATGCTTGTGGGTCTAACCCGACAAATGGTTCGTCCAAAACCAACAATTTAGGATGACGCATAAAGGCTGCAATCAAGGCTAATTTTTGACGCATACCATGTGAATACGATTTAATTGGCAAACCTAAATCCTTGGTTAATTCCCATTGGTCAGCATAGTATTGAATCTCTTTATCACGCTCCGCAACTGGAATACGGTAAACTGACGCGACAAAACTCAAATATTCGTTACCAGTCAATGACGTATATAAATCGGGATTATCCGGAATATAAGCGGTAATTTTTTTGCAAGCAATTGGGTCGGTTTTAACTGAGTTATTGTCAATTAAAATTTCACCCGATTCAAAATCCAAAGTTCCAACAATACAACGAATTGTTGTGGTTTTACCAGAGCCATTCGGTCCGATAAAAGCGCAAATATCCCCTGCTTCTACTGTCAAACTTAAATCACTGACACCGACTTTACCATTTGCATAAGTTTTATTTAATTTATTGATTTTTAACATTAGTCCAGTATAAATCAGAACCAATGCGTTTGCAAATAAAATTTCTGTAATTTACAAGGTTCTTTCTGTCGGTTTTGATTTTGCAAGTAGTTGTTGGTATTCCAGATGTTGCATCAGTTTGAAAGTAATATCTTCAATTTTTTGTTGGTCATTTGAATTAATAAATTTACCAATTTCACGACTGACCATGGGCAAATTTAGCATTAAATAATCTAAATCTAATTTTGGAATTCCAAAAGTATCTTCCAAATGATGAATGATTTTTTTCAAAACGTTTTTTTGTTGTTCTTGTTTTAATTCTTGTTGTGATGGTTGGAAACCTTTGGGTGCAATTGGGTAATCAACTGATTTGCGTGTGCGTTCGTATTCGTCTAAACGGTTAGCGAATGAATCCAAACGTTGTTCATCCAAAAATTTGAAATTACGTAGCACGGGATGATTTGGTTGGCGATACATATCAGTAAAGCATTCACGACTAATTGTGTCATCGGGAATACCCAAAATTGAACTTTTGAATTTGACATCTTGTAACTTTTGCACCAGTGACGGTGTAAAATTATTGCGTTCACCGTTTTGGAGTTTCCATTTGCCCAAATGAGTGATTAAATATTGTAAACTAAACAAATATAATGCTGTCTTTTTGGTTGTCATATAGGGAGAACGTTTCGCATGCAATGTTTTAATATCGTTAATCGTCATCTGTAATGCGGCTTCAGCGGCTTGCAAATGACGTTCGGTTTTGGCAGTAACCAACAGAGCAATCGCACGGTCGAAGGAAGGAAATGCAATCGATTCATGCATTAACATTTCCACCCCATCAATAACGTCTGGGTTATTGTCAGCAATTTTTGCGATAATGGCGTGAATTTTGGAATTTTTGGTTGAATCATTCGTATCTAAAAAGACTCCAAGATCCACGTTTTCAAACTTAATCATTGGATTATTCGTTCCGTTGTTGTTATTAGAATGATTACTTGGCATTTTATTATTATAACACAAAATTTGCCTTTTTGCAATGTTATTTTAATTTTATCATTTAATCACCCAATTCAATCGGTTGTGAATTTTCCAGATGGCGTAAGATTGCTTTGTTAATACTCTCAATTTTTTGTGGGTCATTAGAACCAATGTATTTCCCAACTTCTTTACTGACGGTTTGGACATTTTGCTTCAAATACGTCAAATCCAGTTCCATAATTTCCAAACTCTCTTTGAGATGTTGAATCAGTTTTTCCATAATATGGATATAATTAGGTGAAGAAATTGTCTTTAACAATGTTTGGAAATTTTTATTTGATTCAAAAAGGTTGCATGGATCTTGTGTAATTTCATACCGATTCAAACGGTTTGTAAAGGTGTCCAATCGTTGTTCGTCCAAAAATTCAAAATTACTGAGCACTTGATCGTTTGGTTGTTGATAAGCTTTGGAAAAACATTCACGACGAATCATGTCCTTACGAATACCTAAACTGGCACCTTTGAGTTCAACATACCTTAATTTTTGCGTCAAAATTGGTTTGTAATGATTGGGTTCTCCATTTTTGAATTCCCATTGACCTAAATGTGTAATTAAATGTTGTAATGTGTACAAATATAGTGCCGCTTTATCGTCAGTGATGTATGGTGAGTGTTGGACATGATAGTTTTTGATTTCGTTAACTGTGACTTGCAAGCCAGCCTCAACCGCCCGCAAATAGTGTTCGCTTCTGGCATTCAGCAATAAATTCAAAGCACGGTCAAAGGAACGGAAAATCACATTTTCGTTAAGTAAAGCATTGATTCCGGCAATCACTTTGGGGTTATTGCCAGCAATCTGCGCAATCGTATCTTTAGTAATTGTTGTCACTAAACCATTATATGTTTTGGGGTCTTTCTATGTTTGGAGTTACCCCAGTTTATTTTTTGAACTGCGAATTATACAAGGCTGCATAAGCACCATTTAATGCCATTAACTGGTTGTGGTTACCCTGTTCAACAATATCACCATGATCTAAGACCAAAATTTTGTCCGCATTACGAATGGTCGACAAACGGTGAGCAATGATAAAGGAAGTTTTATTGGCGGACAAACGGTCCATGGCTTTTTGCACCAATTCTTCGGTACGGGTATCAACTGACGATGTAGCCTCGTCTAGAATCGAGAACGGAGATTCTTGTAACATTCCGCGTGCAATCGTGAACAACTGGCGCTGTCCCGCCGAAATATTATTGCTGTCATCTAAAACGGTATCTAAACCATTCGGCAAAGACGTAATAAATTTTTCAATACCAATAATACGGCAAACTTCCATGATTTTATCATCACTGATGTCTTTGGCGTTATAGCATAAATTTTCGCGCACTGTACCTTTGAACAGCCAAGTATCTTGTAAAACCATGGTGAACAAATCGTGAATATTTTCGCGTGTTAAGTGCTTAATTGATTTGCCATCAATGATAATATCTCCACCATCAATATCGTAGAATTTCATTAACAAATTAACTAACGTAGTTTTGCCCGCCCCCGTCGGTCCAACAATGGCAATTTTTTGTCCCGGTTTCACTTCGCAAGAAAAATCTTTAATGACTATTTCATTGGGACGGTAACCAAATTTCACGTGTTGGAAACTGATTGCACCTTTGGCGGTTTTGGGGTCAACGTATTCGTCACAAGCATTTTGCTCTGACATTTCACTTTCTTGTAAGAATGCAAAGACGCGTTCGGATGCCGCCATACCCGATTGTAAACGGTTCAAACATTGCGAAATTTGCGACAACGGATTGGTAAATAAACGAACATAAATTACGAAAGCAAAAATCGTACCAACGTCAATTTTACCATTGATGCATAAAATTGCCCCAACTACGGCAACGGCTAAATAACCTAATTCTCCGATAAAGCCCATAATCGGTGACATCATCCCACCAAAAAATTCACTCATTCTGTTGCTCTTGTAAAGTTTGTTATTTAATTCATCAAATTCTTGCGTGGTACTCTTTTGAGCATTATAGGCTTTCACAACATTGTGTGCACCGTAGATTTCTTCGATGTGTCCGTTGATTTCGCCCAACTCAATTTGTCGGCGCATAAAATATTTTTGCGAACGTTTCAAAATCATAACCATTAAAACCATGCCTATCATCGACGCGGCAATCGCGGTTAGAGCCATCAGCCAGTTCGTAATAAACATCATCAACGTTGAGCCTAATAATAATGCCAACGCACTAAATAACGTTCCTAATGAATTTGAGAGCGAATGTGCAAGGGTATCAACATCGTTGGTGACACAAGAAAGCACATCACCGCGCGTGTGAGTATCCATGTAAGACAACGGAATGTTGTTGATTTTCTTAGAAATATTACCACGCAAATTTTTGGCAAAACGATTCGCGGTTGTTGCCATGATAAATTGTTGGATGTACGAAAACACCGCACTGCATGCATAGATAATCAACAACGTAATGGCAATCCGCCAGACGATACCCATGTTAATTGGATCGGGGTCAGGGTTAAAAACTGTTGGTACACCCGCAAGAATTTGGTTGCTCAATTCCGAAATTTGGTTCGGACCGATAATTGACAAAATTGAAGATACAATGGCTAAAATAATGGCAATGATTACCGCTGGCAAAAACGGCTTCAAATGAATCACCATGTTTTTCAGTGCTTGCTTAAAATTCTTGGGTTTTTCGGCAACGTGACCATGAGGTCCACCGAAACCCCGACGTGGTCCGCGACGTGTTTGCTCAGCCATTTAATTCCTCCTTACTCAACTGTGAATAAGCAATCTCTTGGTAAGTCTTACAATTTTTCAATAATTCGCGGTGTGTACCAATGCCAACACATTCCCCTTTTTCCAAAACCACGATTGTGTCCGCATTCATAATTGTACCAATGCGTTGCGCCACAATCACGTTAGTTGCGTTTTTAGTGTGTTGCTTTAATTCAGTACGTAATTTGTAATCGGTGACATAATCCAAAGCCGAAAACGAATCATCAAAAATGTAGATTTCGGGGTCACGTGCCACGGCACGGGCAATCGACAAACGCTGCTTTTGACCGCCCGAAAGATTGGTGCCGCCTTGTGCCACATTGCCTTGGTAACCCTCCGTCATTTTCTCAACGAAGTCGGTACTTTGCGCCACAGCCACAGCTTGTTTGATTTGTTCTTCACTAATCTGGTCTTTGCCGTTATCCCCAAAAGCAATGTTATCACTCACCGTACCAGAAAACAAAACTGCCCGTTGCGGTACATAACCGATTTTATTATACAAAGTTTCCAAATCGTATTCTTTGATGTTGATGCCGTCAATCAAGATTTCGCCTTCGGTGCAATCATAAAAACGCATCAGTAAATTTACCACAGTCGTTTTGCCGCTACCCGTCGAACCAATAAATGCCAAAGTATCACCCGTTTTGGTTTTGAAAGAAATGTTTTTCAACATCAATTCTTCACTGTCGGGATATTTGAAACTGACATTGCGGAATTCAATCACGCCTTTAATTTCGGTATCACCCGTAAATCCGCCGTTAAGAATGCTGTTTTTTGTGCCGAGAACTTGGTTAATGCGTGCGGCAGAAACACTGGCACGCGGCCACATAATAAAAATCATCACCAACATCAAAAATGACGAAACCACTTGGCTGGCATAGCCGTTGAACGTCCCCATGTCCGCATACAAAATGTCTTTACCAAAATCAGCGCCGTTAATTAAGAAAGCCCCAATCCAATAGATGCCTAATGACATTAAGTTCATCACTAAATACATTAACGGGTTCATGAACCCCATTGTACGTTGGTTAAAAATTTGTGTTTTGGTTAAAGCTTGGTTTTTTCGTTCAAACTTTGCTTCTTGATAAGACTCCGCATTGAAAGCATGCACCACGCGAATCCCAGTCAACTGCTCTTCGGTTACGTTGTTAATATCGTCAATACATGCTTGGACTTTTTTGAATTTGGGCAGCACCAAAGCCATAATAATACTGACCCCGACCATAATTGTGATTACCGAACCCGCGGTCAAGGTACTCCATTCCCAACTTTTATTGGCAATTTTGGTAATTGCCCAAATCGCCGTAATTGGGGCTTTTAACAGCATTTGCATGCCCATGGCAATTAAGTTTTGCACTTGGGTAATATCGTTGGTCGTACGTGTGATTAAACTGGACACCGAAAATTTTTGCACATCAGCCATGGATAGGCTTTGCACTTTCAGATAAATTTCGCGGCGTAAATTACGAGCCAGTCGTGCAGAAATCAAAGAAAAGAAAAACCCACATAACACAGCCCCAAACAAACTGACGACCGAACAAAGCAACATGTAAGCACCCTGCTCCAAAATTTGGTTGATTGTGCCGCCATGTTGAATCAACAATAAAATGTTACGCGTGTAGTCAACAACCTTGATGTCCAACCAAACTTGCAACACGATAAAAACGACGGCAAAAGCAAAATACAACCAGTCTCTTTTTTGCAGACGTTTCATCAATCGGAACATCTTGGTGCGCACCTCCATTTAACGTATTATTGATTGTTTTATGACATTAACCCAGACTTGTAATTGGTTAAATTATCATAACCATACGATTTATATTTATATAACAAAATATCAATTTTATGGCAAGTTTTTTTGTTTCATTACACTGGTAAGTTGTGGCATTTGACTTTGATATAAATTCTTAAATAGATGGTTCTGATCAAGTAGTCGATACTGCAAACCAATGCCAAACCGACAATACCTAAATTCAGTTTGAGGATTAGGAAACATAACGGCATCCGCACGCAAACACCACCAATCAAAGCCGTCATGCGAATGGCTTTGGTATTTTTCGCCGCGGAAAGATATGCTCGATAATTGCATTCTGCAACTAAAACAATAAATTCAATTGCATATAACCAAATATATGGATTGCATTCCCACCACGAAATGGCGTTGCCCAACACAAACCACATCGGATAAATGAAGATCGGAATCAAGACTGTCCCTAAAAGGGTCCCATAAATTCCAATCGTATCTACCTTCTTTACGAGATTCTCTTGTTGATTCTCGATGTCATGGGAATACTCCACTAGCAAGCCGGCATAAAAACCTTCTATGATTTCGGACATAGTGTCAACCACGGTACAACAAACACAATGAATTGCGTAAATTTGGGTACCAAATGAACTGGCAACATGGGCATAATAAAGATTGACTACCCTTTGTACCAGTTTATTAAAGATTAAATCTTTGGCAAAAAACAAAATTTATTTAATGTAAGTCAAGGACATTTTGGCAAATTGATACCGTGCAAAAATCAATAACAATACAGTGTTTACCAAAGACGAAATTATGGTTGCTACGTAAATTCCCACTTCGTTGTAACCCAATTTGATACTCAATATATCACCGCCGATATTGATTACCGCAGCAATGACCGACGCAATCAATATTGCGTGCGTCTTTTTGTTAATTTTTAAGATGTTTTTAGGTATCAGCCCAATGGCATAAATTGGTAACTGAATGGCTTTCAATCTTAATACAACAGTTAAGATATTACGGATTTCTTCTTCTAAATGATAGATATAAGTAATTTGTTTGGCAAAAATAAAAAGTAAGACTGCTATCAATGATGAACTGATTACTTCAATTAACATTGCAGAATTATTGATTGTTTTGGCATCTTGGCGATTACGGGCTAAAACAATGCCATGAGCATGGCTAACACAATTCTGAATTGTATTGATTGCCCAGTTAAAAGACATAAAAGACGAAAACACAATAATCGCAGTTGCTCCAAGTGAATTGGAAAGTGACTTATCAATGGTAACGAATAAAGTGTTGGTAAATTCAACCAAAATGTACGGCAAAACAAAGGCAAAAGTTTTCATAATCAATTTGAAAGACATTCTTTTGC
>CAZXAV010000010.1:0-14042 GCA_964638195.1 uncultured Prevotella sp.
ACTCCACAAGAATTTTGGAGCTCGACTTTATTCCTCCGACACTGGTGATTATCGGGGGCGGTGTGATAGGTATTATTCTGAATGTGCCATTCATATTGTTAATTATGGGGATAATATAATATATGTCTCAAATTTTGAGTGTTTTGCAAACGGTCGGTTATTTGGCATTGGCAATTTTGTTGTTAATGCTGATGATTACCATCCATGAATTTGGGCATTACATTACTGCCAAGATTTTGAAGTTCAAAATTTATGAATTTTCGATTGGCATGGGCAAGCCGATTTATAAAAAGACCAAAAAGAACGGCGAAATTTTTGCGATTCGCATGATTCCTGTGGGTGGTTATTGTTCGTTCGGTGAAGATGATACCGAAATTCCAGATACTGACCCCAATTCATTTAACAACAAAGCACCATGGAAACGGCTGATTGTGATGTTTTCGGGGGCATTCTTTAATTTTCTATCGGCGATTATCTTTGCGGTAATTTTATTGTCTTTGATGGGGTACGGTCGTGTCGCAAACGTCGGAACGACATTTCTCAATAAAGACCACGAAACCGACCCAGCAGAACCGGAAACAATTACTTTGGCAAGAATCCTGAATGAAAAAGGCGGGGAAATGGTTGATGCCGATGGTAATAAATTTATTATCCAATATGATACCGAAGACGAAAGTAAACAAATGTACATTGAAACCGTTAATGGTAAAAGCATGAATTTGTTTACTGGAACATCTACCATATTGGAAAATGCACACGTTGGTGATGACGTTGTGCTCTTGGTAACTTGGAAAAACAGTGCGGGTGAAATCATTAAACAAAAAGTAACTTTGCAAAACATTTCATCGCGACAGTGGGCAGCCCTGTCGAACACCAGTTATTCGTTACCACTCGGTGACAAAATTTATCATAATGTTGGTGGTGCCATTTTGAAAGCCGTGCCATTTTCATTTGAAATTGCCGGTATGGTCTTGAAAATTTTATGGCAATTGGTGACGGGACAATTAGGCATGAACGCAATTGGCGGTACGGTTGCTACCGTTTCGGTCATGGGCAGTTCGATTGGGCAAGCAATATCATCCTATACCGCCGACATGGCATTGGCACAAATATTCTATTTGCTGACGTTAATCAGTATCAATTTGGCGGTCTTTAACTGGTTGCCAATTCCGTCATTGGACGGGGCACGCATGGTATTTGTCATTATTGAATGGATTCGCGGCAAACCAATCAACCGTGAATTGGAAGCCAAAATTCATACGATTGGCATAATTTGTTTACTGGGTTTCGTGATTTTTGCGGATGTGTTCTGGGTGTTTAATAATTTAGCTTTTAGTTTGTTGTTGTAAATTTGGGGCGTCATGAAAAACATTGAAGAATATTTGTACTATCACGAAAATCAAGATTACGTCAATTTGAAATTTTTGTCTTGCACGTATTACCAAGCCCAACAACGTTTGGTGGTGCGTTACATTTATAATGCAGAAATTGAAGATAGTTTACCATTGTTGCAAAAACGGTTGGAAGAATTGTTTATGCGTCAAGTCGGTTTGCCTTTGAAATATGAATTTGTTTACCGAAAAGTTTTTATTGATGCGTTGAGTTTGCAATTAGAAATTGTATCGTTCTTGCGTAAAAAATATGGGGCAATGACCAATCAGACCAAAGACGATGATGTCAGTGTTGTGCTGGACGGTCATACTTGGCATGTGAATTTATCTTTACCCAAAAATTTAATTGAATTTTTAAGTAACAGCCAACAATGGCAAAAATTTCAGCAAGATTTGCGTGACCATAATTTCTATGATTTTGATTTTCAATTTAATGCAATTTAGAGACGATTTTTAATGTTAGCCAAAGCATTTTTTTCTAAACGTGAAACTTGGGCTTGACTGATCCCGATTTCGTTGCTGACTTCCATTTGGGTTTTGCCGTCATAATAGCGCATCATTAAAATTTCCCGTTCTTTTTGGACTAAGTTATCAATCGCATCATGCATGGCTTTGTAACCGAGCCAGTCGTCACTGGTAGTGCCGTCATTGGGTAATTGTTCGATTAAAGTGGTTGCGTCACTGGCACGTTCGCCAATTGGCTCGTCTAAGGATGAAACATTACCAGTTGCCGCCAAAGCAAAATAGACATTAGATAACGGTTCACCTAACGCAGTGGCAACTTCTTCCATGGTGACTTCGCGATTAAGTTCTTTACTCATGCGTTCGGCGGTTTGTAGGGCATGATATGCCGTGTCGCGAATACTGCGTGAAACGTGGATGCCATTTTCATCGCGTAAGTAACGCCGAATTTCGCCGATAATCATGGGAACAGCATAAGTCGAAAATTTGACATTAAAATCTGGGTTAAAATTATCAATGGCTTTAATTAAACCGACACAGCCAACTTGGAATAAATCGTCGTAATTGTTTTTGGCATGAATGTATTTTTGAATGACCGATAAAACCAAGCGCATATTGGCAAAAATGAATTGTTGACGTGCGTCGGCATCGTGGTTACGAATGCGGTGTAACATCTCCAATGTTTGGGCATTGGAAAGTTTCGGCAAACTACTCGTGTCGATTCCCACAATATCGACTTTTTTCATTATGATAATTTTTTACATTTAATCATAAAATTATTCTCAATCTTTGACACGTTTGTCATATATATTACCATGGGCGTAGAAGTTTCGTTTTGCGAACTCCGCACAAAGATGGTAATCAATGTGGTCGATGGTAAGGCTTTGGGTCGCATTGTTGACATAGTTTTTTCGCGCGAAAATGCTAAGGTAATTGGCGTCGTAGTACCTGGTGATAAATGTTTCCATCTGTGGGGTCGTAAAAACGAATTATTTATTCCGTATGAGCGCATTATCCGAATTGGTTTAGATGCCGTTTTGGTCGAATTACGCCCAATGAGCGCTTACAAAAATGCTTGTAATGTCGACATCACACCACATGATAATTATTGTTTAACTCCGCCGAAGTGTTCGTGTTAAGATTTTTTACGGAAACGGGTTTGTTTGGCTTTGAATTCGTTAACATCACCAGTGGGAGCGGGAGAGTCAACCACCATTTCACCATCTTTGGGATTGCGGTGATAGAGTTTGGTATAACCGCATTTAACCGCATCTGCCATGATGCCCATGCCATTGGACATATCAATCCCTTGGTTGATGCAAGTTGCCATCGCAATGACCAAAGACGGACCATTGTGTTCAGTGGCTTCTTTCAAGACTTTTAAGGTGTGTTCCATATTGGCACCCATCGCAATTTGTGCCACATAGACGTTGGGGTATTGCATCATCATGCCACCCAAATCTTTTTTGTCGGTTGGTTTGCCGCCTGCCGCAAATTTAGCAATAGCACCTTTGGGAGTGGCTTTGCTAGCTTGACCACCCGTGTTGGAATAAACTTCGGTATCAAGCACCAAAATGTTAATGTTTTCTTGCGATGCCAATACATGGTCAAGTCCGCCAAACCCGATGTCGTACGCCCAACCGTCACCGCCGATGACCCAAACAATTTTGTCGGTCGCACCTTGGATGTTAAGGGCTTTACGTAAACCAAAACCAAATTCAGCATTGTCTTCAAACAAACTGTTCGCCCAAGCAGGACCATGTCCTTTTTCGTTTTTGGCATATGGACAGGTGGGGGAACTACCGCCGTAGATTGATGAACAACCCGTTGCGTTGGCAATGACCAATTTGTCACCGTAAAGTTGGGTTAGCAATTTGATATAAGGTGTTTCGCCGCAACCTGCACAAGCCCCAGAAAATTCAAACAAGGGACGATTGAATTGTGCTAATTTGACATTCATGGGGTTGACGGGTGTTTCGGGTAAAGTTAACGAATACTTGTAATTTTTGTCTTCTTGGACTTGGTCAAATGGTTCCATGACAAGAGCTTTGTTTTTGGCTGGGCAAACTTTGGCACAAGAACCGCAACCAGTACAATCATGTGGCGAAATTTGCATACGGTATTGGTAACCTTCGTAACCGGGAACGCCTAAGGCTTTGAGGGTTTGGAAGCCGTCGGGTGTTGGTTGGTTGGTTAAAACTGGACGAATGGTAGCGTGCGGACAAACCATAGCACAGCGGTTACATTGGATACAGTTTTCGGGAATCCAATGGGGTAAACTGGTAGCAATATCGCGTTTTTCGTATTGGGTGGTGGCGGTGGGGGCACTGCCGTCGGGAGTAAATGCCGAAACTGGTAGGCTGTCACCTTCCAAACTGTTGATGGTTTCAATCATTGTTAATTTTTTAGTTTTGGCTTTTTCTTCGGTAACGGTCAATTTGCTGACATCAATTTTTTGTAATGCAGTGTCGGCACTGTCAACCGCACGGTTGTTCATTTCGACCACGGCAGGACCTTTTTTACCATAACTTTTTTCGATGGCGGCTTTCAATAATGATTTAAGTTTTTTGTAATCAATCAAATCAACCAACTTGAAAAAGGCGGTTTGCATGATGGTATTGATACGAACACCTAAGCCCAATTCTTTGGCAATTTGGTAGGCATTGATAATGTAGAAATTGATCTTATGGTCACGTAAGGTGCGTTTAACAGTGTTTGGTAAAATACGATTCATTTCTTCGGCGGGGTAAGTGGTATTCAATAAGAACGTTCCGCCGTCGGCAATTCCCGTCAGCATGTCAAATTTAGTCAAGAAAGTTTGGTTGTGGCATGCAACAAAATTGGGGTGGGTGACCAAATACGGTGCACGAATTGGAGTCTTGTCAAAACGCAAGTGCGAGATGGTTGTTCCACCACTTTTTTTGCTGTCGTACACAAAGTAAGCTTGACTGTATAATTCGGTATTGTCACCGATAATGGCACAACTGTTTTTATTCGCACCTACCGTGCCGTCACTGCCGAGCCCGTAGAAGCGGCAACCGCCTTGTGGATGTAAATCTGGACGTGGTGCGACTTCCAAAGAAGTGTGGGTCACATCGTCGTTGATACCAACGGTAAAGTGGTCCTTGGGTTGTTTGGCACTGGCGTTGGCGTAAATTGCTGCCACCATGTCAGGGGTAAATTCTTTACTGGATAAACCATAACGACCCGCCAGTATCGTTTTGTCACGTACGACTGCGGCAACGTCCAAATAAAGCGGATCACCAACTGCACCATTTTCTTTGGTGCGGTCCAAAACGGTAACGGTTTTGATGGTCTTGGGTAGGGCGCTGAGCAAATGTTCACCCGAGAATGGACGGTACAAACGCACTTTAATCAAGCCATATTTACCTTTCAATTTGGGCAAAGTTTCCGCAATGGTTTCGCAAGCCGAACCCATGGCAACGATTACATGTTCGGCATTGGGGTCACCAACGTAATCAAACAAGTGGTAATTGCGTCCCGTTAATTTAGCAAACTGTTGCATGTATTTTTCGACAATGCTTGGAACTGCGTTGATGTACGGATTGGCGGCTTCACGGTGTTGGAAGAACGTGTCAGAATTTTCCGCCGTACCATACATTTTCGGATGTTCGGGATTCATGGCACGGGAACGGAATTTCTTTAACGCGTTACGGTTCAAAAGTTTTTCGGCAATAGCGGTTTCGGGAACTTGAATTTTATTAAATTCGTGGCTGGTGCGGAAACCATCAAAAAAGTGCATAAACGGATAACTGGCTTCAATGGCAGCCAAATGGGCAATCAAAGATAAGTCGGTATTTTCTTGGACCGAATTTGATGCCAACATCGCAATCCCCGTACTGCGGCAAGCGTAAATATCACTGTGGTCACCGAAAATGGAAAGAGCTTGCATGGCAATTGTACGGGCGGCAACGTGGACTACCGCGGGTAATAATTCACCCACCATTTTGTAAAGGTTGGGAATCATTAACAGTAAACCTTGGCTAGCGGTGAAAGTAGTGCCCAGTGTTCCGCCTAACATTAACCCGTGCAAGGTACCAGCAGCACCGGCTTCGCTTTGCATTTCAATCACATCGGGAATTTTACCAAAAATATTGGTACGACCTTTGGCAGCCCATTGGTCGCAATACTCCGCCATATCTGAACTGGGTGTAATCGGATAAATTGAAGCGGCTTCGGTCAGCATGTATGCCGTACGTGCCGCAGCTTCGTTTCCTGAAATTGTTTCAAATTGTTGATTGTTTGGTTGTTTTGAACTCATAAAAGCAGTGTATCACGTTTCACAAATTAGAACAAAAGATTATCCATTGATTTTGACGACAAAATTTTTCATTTTGCATATATCTAATTATGTTAAGAATTGGAGTAATTTACGGCGGCAATAGTACGGAACATGATGTATCAATTTTAACGGGATTGCATTTGGCAAAACACGTTACCGAGGCTTACCAAGTGAACTTAATTTATTTGACCCGTGATAATCGTGCTGTCGTCGGCAGTCGCAAAATTGACGATTACATTGCGGGTAAAGCCGCCAAAGCCAAACCATTTCGCAAGTGGAATCAACTGGCATGCGTGGTGAATTGTTGCCATGGCGGGATGGGGGAAGACGGAACTTTGGCGGCAGCATTACAATTACACAATATCCCCATTACCAGTTGTGATGCGGTGTCAGGTTGGTTGCAGCAAAGTAAAATTGCCACCCGTCAAGTTTTGACCAAAGCCGGTTTTTTACAGCCGCGTTTTCAAATCATTACGAACGCGGATTTAGCGCAAATTAAATTACCATTGCCGTTAGTCGTGAAACCCGATTTGCAAGGCAGTTCAATTGGCATCACGGTGGCACGCACGCAAGACGAATTAAGTGCGGCGGTAATTACGGCTTTGGGGTTAGGTGCACGTGTGATTGTGGAAGAATTTGTGACTGACATGCGCGAAGTGAACGTGGCGGTCATGCGGGAAAATGGCAAAATTATTACGTCGGCATTAGAAGTGGTGGGCAGCGAAAAGTTCTTTTCTTTCGACGAAAAATATTTTAACACGGACAGTGGCTTTGTGAAAAAAAGCGGGCACACACCCGATGATGATTTCTTAGCCAAAGTTGAACCGCAAATTAAAATGTTGGCAGAACGGGCTTACCGATTGTTCGGTTCTTGTGGCGTAGTGCGTGTCGATTTTATGGTGCAAGGCGAAAAAATTATCTTAAACGAAATCAATACCGTGCCGGGATTCATGGCTTACCATTTGTGGTTGAAATCGCAAATTCCGTATGGTGTAGTTATTGATAATTTAATTCAAGACGCATTGGCACGCCAACAGCAAAAACAGCAATATAAAACGCGTTTTGACAGTGATATTTTGGCAAAAAATCGAGAATTAGTGGTTGAAATTTAATCTGATTTATGGTACAATTTTCCTTGTATTATGAGTAAATATGACAGTACCATTTTATTAAACAAAACACCGGCAACTTTCATGGAAAATGCCTTTTTGGATGGCAGTATCTTAGGAAACGGTCGGGTCGGTGTTGCCATTCTGGGAGCAGTTTCCAATGAACAAATTTTGATTAACCACAATGCGTTGGTTCACCATGGCAAAAATGGTGTTTTGCAAGATGTCAGTGACGATTTTGCTACCTTGCGTAAGAAATTTGCGGATGGCAAAATTTTGGAAGGCGAACAAATCCTGGAAAAGTCTTTCATTAAGAAAAACTGCCGTTTAGCACCAGCGCAACCCAAACCAATGGTAAAAGTGAAATTGGACTTTTACAACACGGGTGTGATTACCAACTATGAACGTTTGACCGATATGAAAAATGGGGAACTGGCGGTCAGTTTTATGGCAGACGAAAAAGAACAAACGGTGCGTCGTCTTTCCATTGCGAAATCGACCGATGTGATTGCTTACCATGCCGCTAAATCGAACGGCAAAATTCGCGTTTCCATTCAATTGCAACCATGCGACAGTGACAGCAAATTTAATTCCGTCAAATACGAAAATGGTTATTTCTATTTCAGTTCACGCAGCGAGAATGGTCGCGATTACGGCTTGGTACTGCGTTTAATTATCGCGGGTGGTAACGTGCAAGTGGCAAACAATGTAGTGACTTTGAAAGACGTAAACGAATTAACTATTTTAGCCAAACCATTCGTAAATGCGGATGCTAGCACTGAATTTAACAAGATTAAAATGGAATTGTCCTTAATTAAAGACAATTACAATAAATTAGCAACACGTAACGCGGCACCATTTAAGAAAGCCTTTGATGAAACCAATTTAGAATTGAATACGGCAAAAACCGAAGCCGATTTGAAAGAATTGATTGATAAGACGGGGAATAATGAATTGACGCCAGAATTGTTGGAACGCATGTGGAACTTTGCGAAATACTTGTGTGTTTGTATGGACGGGGCGTTGTTGACTCCCGCAGGGTTGTGGTGTGCGGATAATCACTGCGACCATGGTGTTGCCGCCTTGGATGGAATTGCGCAATTGTTGTATTCGGGTCTTATCAAATCGATTACCCCCGATGCATTGTTGCGCTACTTAGATTTCTTCATGAGTTATGAATCCGATTTGAAAAAGAATGCTGCCCGTGTTTATGGTATGCGTGGATATTTTGTGCCACGTGTTACCGCCATGGATTCGGCAACCTTTGGTTCGGTTGATTCGGCAACTTTGCATTTCATTGCTTCATCAGCATTGGCGGCAAATTTGTTCTATGAATATTATTTAGTGACTGGTGATGAAAAGACTTTGCGTAGCAAAATTTTCCCGTTCATGCGGAATGTGTTTGAATTTTATTCGGATTTCTTGAAATTGGACGCGTCGGGTAAATATGTTACCATTCCCAGTTACAGTCCGAACGCGACCCCGGGAAACTTGGTGGCAGGTCGTCCGTTGGTAAACTTTGCGATGGCATCATCGTCAACGATTGACTTCTTAGCATTGCAAACGTTATTAAATAATTTAATCAGTGCGGCTACCTTGTTAAAGACCGCCAAAGACGATGTTGGTGTTTGGCAAGATATGTTAACCAAAATTCCAACTTTAACGGTCAATGGTGATGGTTGCTTAAAAGAATACACCAACTCGGTTTTTGTGGATAAAGTGGAAAATGCGGGTGTCATGCATGGTTATGGCTTGTATCCGTTGAAAAACTTTATGACGGATGATCCGCAAATTTTGTATCGTCCGTACGTGGTGCAAGGTGCTAATCCCGAAGTGGAAATTGCTGCCAGTGTTGCCAGTGGGAACGCGGTCAAAACGCGTGTGCGTAATGCGGCATCATATCAACCGACAAGTAACTTGGTAATGGCGGCGTGTCAGTTGGCATACGCGGGTGACGTTACCGCGGTGAAAAATTTATTAGTAAAAATTGTGAATAGTTCGGCAACCCCGTCAGGTTTGTTCTTGTCCAACGACTGGCGTGGTTCGGGTATGACCACCAACGATAAACCGAATTTAGATGTTGCGGTTTCAATGGGTGTTGGTACGGCTATTTCGGACTGTGTTTTGCAAAGTGCGCCGACGGTCTTGAAAGTTTTACCGATTTTAATTGAACCATTGGCGGTGGGCAGTGTAAAAAATTTGGCAACCGATTTTGCTGCCAAAGTTTCGATGAACTGGGATGCGAATAAAGGTAAAATCAGTTTGAAAATTTTGCCGACGAAAAATGTTACCATTAAAATTATTATAAATCATAAGTTCCGTAAATTACGCAACAAAGATTTGGCATGGAATAAAAATATCAATGGTATTGACGAAGTCAAATTGGTTGCAGGCAAAGTTTGTTCAATAGATTTAGGCTAAATCACATATAAATAATGATATGCGAACGATTGTGTTAACTGGCGGTGGCACGGCAGGTCATGTTTTGCCGCAAATGGCTTTGTTGCCTTATTTAAGACCGTATTTCGACCAAATTGTGTATCTTGGTGGTTCTGGTATCGAAAAGACGATTGCCGCACAAAATGGGTTACCATATCATGAAATTACGACGGTCAAACTGCGCCGTACCTTGACATTAAAAAATTTGCTGATTCCGTTTAAGTTATTGAAAGGCATTCGCGAAGCCAAAAAAATTTTACGTCAATTACAACCAACGGTGGTGTTTTCCAAAGGGGGCTTCGTGGCTTTGCCTGTAGTTTACGCCGCCGCCAGTTTGGGCATTAAAGTGGTGGCACACGAAAGTGATATGTCATTGGGCTTAGCCAATCGTTTGACCGCGAAGAAGTGTCAAACTTTGTGTACGACTTTTCCCTTGGACCAAACTAAGTACTCGCAAATGGTGCAAACGGGAGCAATTATTCGTAACAGTATTTACCACGGTGACCCACAACAAATTAAGTTGCCAGCCAACGGCAAACCTAATCTATTGGTGATTGGGGGCAGTCTTGGAGCAACCGCACTGAACCGTGCCGTTTGGACAGCCTTGACACCGCTTTGCGAACGTTGGAACGTCTTGCACGTTACGGGTAAAGGTAAAACCGATCCGCAATACCGACACGCTCAATATTTGCAAGTGGACTATCTTGAAGCACCGCAAAATGCGTTTGCGTGGGCGGACGTGGTGTTGGCACGTTCTGGTTCGGGAACGGTGTCCGAATTGTTGGCTTTGAAAAAGCCCGCGGTATATGTACCATTGCCGAAAACCGAAAGTCGTGGTGACCAAATCCAAAATGCGGCTTATTTACAAAAATTAGGTGTCTGCGAAGTTTTATCGCAAGAAGCATTAAACACGGAAAGTTTAATCAAATTGCTCGACCAAGTTTACCGTGACCGTCAACGATACATTACCAATTGTGCCAAACAAACTTGGATTGACGGTACTGCCAAAATTATAAATTATTTAAGATAAAATTTGTATCACCGTTTTGTTCATTCGCGTTTTCGCAATCAATTTGATTGATGGAAATTTCGTAAGCGGTGCGCGTTTGGACTGTGCCGTCGTCTAAGCGCTTTTGATATTCGCGGCTTTGAATCCGTCCAGAAATGTGAATTTGTTCACCAACCATAATGTTCTTAGCAAAGCGGGCATTGCGTCCCCAAGCAATCGCGGGTAAATAGTCACTCTTGTTTCCGCTGCGATTACAAGCAATCAGCAAGTCAGCAATTTCGCGGTTGAACGGGGTGGTACGATAAACTGGCATTTTACAAATGTAACCAGACAATTCGATAATGTTCGGATTACTGGTATCAATTTCATCGGTAATTTCATGAACGAATACCGATAACATTAAGCGGCTGCGGTTATTTTCAATTTTGTTGTAACTGCGGAATTCGCCGATGACCGCTAAATTGTCTCCCAATTTAACGTCGTACTGTTCGACCAAATCACGATGAATGGTCAAGGGAATGGTGTCCACGATACTGGACAAACGGCGCACCGAGATTTGCAGATTGTAATAATCGCTGCCGTAATAATCGTCGCAGGGTGTCGGGTTATTGACCACCAATCCGTAAAGATAAACTTTGTTTTCCATAATTTGTTTTTCTCCTTTTATTTATGGTTATGACTTCAATCATATTGAATATTGCTAAATTCGGCAATTACGAATAAAGTCGAAACAGTACACAATATGTCGAAATCTGGCGTAATTTAGCACATGAAATTTAATTCGGTTTACTTTACTGCCACTTTGTTGTAATTTTCTATTTGTGATTACAATTAAAAGTTTTGGTATCAGCGGTGTCAGCGGTTATATCGTTGACGTTGAAGTTGACATTGCCAAAGGTTTGCCGGGGTATACTTTGGTTGGTTTGCCCGACAATGCCGTCAAAGAAGGTAAAGAACGCGTTAAGAGTGCAATTTTGAATATCGGTTACAAATTCCCCGTTGGTAATGTTGTTATCAATTTAGCACCCGCTGCCGCCAAAAAAGAAGGTGCGATTTATGATTTACCGATTGCGGTCGGCATTCTTGCCAATACCCATATCATTGCTAAGCCTTTGGACAATTGGGCATTCTTTGGCGAGTTATCTTTGAATGGTGAATTACGTCGTGTCAACGGAGTATTACCGGCTTTGTTGACTGCGGTTGATCGTAAAATTCAAAACGTAGTGATTCCTGCCGATAATTATCACGAAGCATCGTTTGTGTCGGGAATCAACGTTTACACAGCACGCAACTTGGCTGATGTGGTTAATTATTTTGCCGGCGCAATGTTGGAAGCAGCACCGTTACAATTGGTGCAAGCGGCAAATTTTGAAACTTTACTGGCGGATGCAATTTATCCATGTGACATGAAATATGTGCGGGGACAATATGTGGCGAAACGGGCTTTGGAAATTGCGGCAGCGGGCGGACATAATATTTTATTGATTGGTCCACCGGGCAGTGGTAAAACCATGTTGGCAAAATGCTTCCAAACCATTTTACCGCCAATGACTTTTGCCGAAAGTATGGAAACGACCAAAATTCACAGTTGTGCGGGCTTGTTAGATGCTGAACACGGTATTGTCTTAACACGTCCGTTTCGTTGTCCGCATCATACGGCTTCGGCGGTGTCGTTGGCGGGTGGTGGCAAATACGCGCGTCCCGGTGAAATTTCGTTGGCGCATAACGGGGTTTTATTCTTGGATGAAATGCCCGAATACAACCGCAGTTGTTTGGAATTATTACGTCAGCCATTGGAAAATCAAAGCATCATGATTTCGCGTGCTTCAATGACGGTGGAGTACCCAGCTTCATTTGTTTTGGTTGCCAGTATGAATCCTTGCCCGTGTGGTTATTACGGCAGTCGGATTAACCGCTGTAAATGTACGCAATCCAAAATTCAGCGTTACTTGGGCAAAATCTCTGGTCCATTATTGGACCGCATTGATTTGCACATCGAAGTTGACCAAGTGACTTATGACGATTTGACTAATGATAAATTAGCGGAAGACAGTGCAACCATTCGTAATCGGGTTACCAAGGCACGGGCAATTCAAAATCAAAGGTTCGCTGAGTCTGCGGTTCACAGCAATGCCACCATGGACACTGCGATGACCAAAAAGTATTGTGCGTTGGATGCCAATGGCGAAAACATTTTGAAAACAGCATTTGAAAATTTGCATTTGTCAGCACGGGCATATTCACGCATTTTGAAAGTTGCACGGACGATTGCTGACTTGGCGGGTTCGACCGAGATTTTGCCCGAACATTTAACCGAAGCCATTTCATACCGCAGTTTAGACCGTTTTAACCGAGGTGGACATGAATGAAATGCAAATCATTCGCTTGGGTGATGCCAATTATCCGCGTGCGTTAATGGACCTAAAAGACCCGCCCAAACAACTGTACGTTAAAGGAAATTTAGATTTATTAAACCGTCCAATGGTGTCGATTGTTGGTACACGTGATTGCACGCGTTATGGTGTCATGGTTGCCAAAGATTTGGCTGCTCAATGTGTGGCGGCAGGTTTTGTGGTGGTTTCGGGTTTAGCCGAAGGCATTGACACGGCGGCGCACCAAGGTGCTAATGGTACGACGATTGCGGTATTGGGGAACGGTTTTGATCATTATTATCCTCATGCGAATAAAGATTTGCAAAATGAGATTGCGGAAACTGGCTTATTGATTTCGGAATACCCACCAAGTCTTCATGGTGATAAAACAACTTTTCCACAACGTAATCGCATCGTTGCGGCTCTGGGACGGGCTGTAATCGCCGTAGAAGCCGATTTACGCAGCGGCACATTGATTACTGTGAAAATGGCCAAGACGTTACACCGTGACGTTTATGCCGTCCCCGGTAACATCAATTGCTATGCCAGTCAAGGGACTAATGCTTTGATTGCCGACCACAGTGCGGAAATTATTACCAGTGCTGCGGATTTAGTTAAAGCATTAACGGGACGGGGTAGCAAAGCTAAGTCCGCCGCACCGGTCAAACAAATCAGTTTGGAGCAACAAAACATTTTGAACATTATGAAAACCGACGAAATTCATTTTGACGACATTGTCATTGAAAGTGGTTTCTCCGTGGCACAGTTGTCTACGCTCTTGACAAATATGGAAATGATTGGTTTAATAGAGAAATTACCCGGCAATTATTTTGTTGCCAAGTAAAAATTTAGGAGGCCCATGAAACTTGTAATTATCGAAGGTATTGGTAAAAAAGATACCATTAAAAAATATCTTGGCAACGGTTATCAGGTAATGGCAACTGGCGGACATTTCCG
>CAZXAV010000011.1:0-4573 GCA_964638195.1 uncultured Prevotella sp.
ATTAATCATAGCTATCCCGAAAGGATCCCTACATCATAACATAGAATTTAAATTTTGTATACAATTACATAAAAACTTTATGTGTATTTATTAATTATTTTGAATACTTTTATTCTATATGTTTTTTGCAGTTTTATCTATGTCTGAAGCGAAAAAACACTTTGCACCAAAAGAAGATAAGGCTAAATGAAACCCACCAATTCCACAGAATAAATCGATATACTTTAATCCTTTAAATTTTTTTTATTTATATCTAACATATTAACTCATCTTTTTATATTTATAAAATTATTAATTTTAACTTATCTAACGCCTCGTGCATATTTTTTGCAAGTGCTTTTGCCATTAGTACGGGGATAGCATCACCAACTTGTTCATACTTATCTTGCTCTGGATCACTATGAAATTTCACATACGGACCATTAAAATAATACCAATCGGGAAACGCTTGCAATCTAGCAACTTCTCTTGGTGTGGGTTGCCTATCACAAAAGGGATGTATCATCTCATCTAAACAGTGGGATGTAACTGTAAAACTCGGTTCACCTGGTTTTAACCTTCGATTGCGCGAACTAAAAATCTTATTAGGAAAAACATTTTTAATTAAATCGTCCTTCCCTTCTCTGCGCAACCTATCAACTGCTGACTGCATACCTTCACCTTGTTTAATATTTTTAATGCGCTCTACCATTTTTTTATTGTGATTTAAAGCTTTATGAAATGTAACTAAATTATATTTATAATCTTTATTTCCAGAATAAGAATCATTAAAGATAAATTTGTAATATAGGTAGGCAGCTTCACTTATTTTACCTTTTTCATAATCCTCTTCATAAGTAGGATTATAACTCATTTCTTCAACACCTTCTCCACTTTGTATTTTGGGTAGATACCTAAATGCATCCTCTACAGTTACATATTCATATTTTCTATTTGGTCCATGAGTTTTTTCGGGATAATTAAATGTATTTTTGTAATTACTATTACAACCTATAATAAATATTCTTTCACGTTTTTGAGGAGTACCATAATCAGCAGCAATACACTTAAACACATTTGGGTCTTTACTTACCACACGATAAAAAATCCCTGTTTCTTTATTAGGCTTCTCAAATTCACTAAACACATAATCAATTTGGCCACCTTTCTTCTTATCTCGTTTTTTAGTCAAAAGTCCAGGAACATTTTCAAATAATACATACTTTGAATTTACAGCATGTGCTATTCTTAAAATATTAGAAAATAAATCATTCCTTTCATCATTTTCCAATCGTTTCCCAGCCATAGAAAAACTTTCACATGGCGCCCCACCAGTGACAACATCAACCGAAGATTCATTAAATTTTTTTTGTAAAATCTCACGGATTATATCAGTTGAAACTTTATTTATATCTCCATGAATTAAACAAGTTTTATCTGTTTTTTTAAGAATTTTTTCCAATTTACCTGTATTAGATATTAAATCATCAAGTTCATATATTTCAGCATCATGGGATTTCGCATATGTAACAACTGTAGTATCACTCCATTCAACAGCTATTCTAGGAATAAACCCCTCACTCTTAAATCCAGTACATAACCCTCCCGGGCCTGAGAATAAGTCAATATATGTGTATTTTTTCATTGTGCCTCCTTTAAAATTCTATTCTTAGCTAGTAAGCAATAATCTTTATCTATATCAATTCCAATACCATTTCTGTTGTTTTGCTTAGCTGCCACAACAGTGGTACCACTCCCCATAAATGGATCAAGAACAGTATCACCAACGAAACTAAATAGTTTTATGCATCGTTTTGGCAATTCAACAGGGAAAGGTGTTGGATGTCCTATTTTTGATTTCTTTTCTCCACTAAAAGTCCAAACACCTTGCGTCCAAGATATAAACTCTTCCTTAATTATGTCTGATTGTTTTGAGCCACTTGTTTTTTTCCAGCTATCTTTATATAGCACAACTATTAACTCTACTGGTGCAATAACATATGAACAAGAAGCACTTAACCAAGATCCCCAAGCAGATGATTTAGAAATATTTCCTTCGTTCCATATTATTGTAGAATGATATTTAAATCCGACTTTTTTGGCAATTACAGTAACATCAGCTCCAATACTTTGATGTCCACCTTTATTTTTATCTAATGGAATATTTAAACATAACCTGCCGTCAGTTTTTAACCATAAAAATGCTTTCCTTAACCATTGTTCCGTAAAAGATAAATAATCATCATAAGGCAACTTATCATTACTTGAATTATATTTTATATCTAAATTATACGGCGGAGATGTAACTATCAAATCGATACTTTCTGGTTTAATTAACTTTGTTGTTAATGTATCGCCATAAAGTACTTTTGCGTTTTCTTCTTCAAAAAAGATTTCGCTCATTAACTTATTTTACTCCATATGTTTCTCATAGTCAACAACGACATTCTATTTCACCCAAACGATATGATCGTCAATATGATACTTTTTATATATTTTAAGTATTTTTGTACAAAATTTAATAGTTTCAACATCGTTAATGTGCTTAGCAGTATTGTACATATTTATAAACATTTTTTTACTCATTTCGGTTTGCCCATAATTCTTCTTTCTAAAATTATGTTTGGCACATAATGTTTGTCCATTATCAATCTCTGCTTTTCCACCAAAATCCTTTGGTCGAATGTGGTCAACTTGAATTTCAACACCATTTACAGGACCTAAACCACAAATAACACACTTATAACCATCACGCCTTTTAATTGCTTCTTTTTGTGCTTCTGTAAAATCTTCAAGTTCACGATTGATAACATGGTCAGGGTCATACCGATAAATACCTTTTGCTATTTTAATCAGAAATCCTTCTTGTGCCATTTTACGAATAGCCCTATCAGGGTCTCGCAATACACCACCTGTACGTTTCTTATATTCCTCAGCGACCCAATCAACGACTTCGGGGTGTTTAATATCGCGATTAGGGTTAGCAATAAAATATTCTTTAATAATTTCTTCTTGTGTCATATAATCACCTCTTTTAATTTTTAAAATTGAAAAACTCCGAAACGGTAACCCCTAAGGCATTAGCAATTTTTTCAATATTAATAATTGAAATATTTCTTTTTCCACATTCAACACTTGTTATATAAGTGCGATCAATTGATGCCTTATCGGCAAGTTCTTCTTGGCTTATTTGCATCTGATTACGTAAGTATTTGATTCGCTTACCAACAGCTACTTTTATATCCATAAAACTCCTTAGTGCTTAACTATACTTAGTTGTGACTTTTTTAACAACGGACTTTAAGTCACATAGTGTTATTAAGCGAACAATGTCTTTACCTAGTTATAACAAATTTCAAGACATATCCACCTTAATACGAAGGTTAGTATTTAAAAATACTCATTCAGTTTACCACTCATCAAATTCTGACAAAACAGCCACCTATATACATAGTCATTTCTAGATATTCTTTAGCTGGTTGCTATAATTTATAAATCCGAAAAAATTATTTTCGCATAAACAAAATCCTGAATAACAATTTTCACGACATATTTACCATCTTCAATATAAGAAGTATATCGATACTCGCCATCATTAATTTCATTCCATAATAAAAAGCTGATAATTGAATCTTTCCCATTATTATTTAGACTAGGTGAGATTGGTTCTGCACAATAAATTCTTTGATATAAGTTTGCCCCCATTTCTGGAAGAATTTTATCATTCATTAAAACTATGCTGTCAATTTCTTCTTTGATACTTTCTTCCATAAAAGGCTTATAATCATAAAATAAATTAATATCATATTTAGGATCACTAGAATTATATTCATAACAAGTAAATAGCTCATAAACTGCATGACTTCGAGCCAACTTAATTAACACTCTTTCTAGTCTTTTGTTATCTATATACCCTAACTTATCCCCATAGTTTTCAATAAATTGAAAAGCATCTTGGCCTTCTTTGGTATTTAACCTTTTCAAATCTACTGCGGTTAATTCGTAATTATCATATCGCTTTCTTAATAATTTAATTAATACTGCAGTATATAATTCATCTGAAGCATACGAATTATTACATTTACGGCACGATGGTACTGTCGGAAGATCAGTTGGTAATGGTTCAGATATAAACACTTTTGATGGAGCATGTTCCCTGGTATTTGACTCGACTCCACAAAAAATGCACTCCATATATGTTTTTCTCTCAAAATTAACCTTATGTTTTATACGATTATCACCCCTAAAATCCATACTCCCCCATACAATGCTACTTAAACCGGCTTCTCTTTTTCTGTTTATTTATATAATCACAATCATTCTCAAAGTAACAGCTAACTCTAAAGAAATATGTGTAAAATATTTGTATCATATTTTTGTTTAATTTCATAATCATTTATGAATTAGTTTAATTGCATCGACCGCTCGCCATTCACGACTATGGTTTTAACTAACATTGACACCGAGCTTGTCTCCGTTCGCAATTACATTTCACGATCTAATCCAATTTCTTTCGAGTTAATTGGGTGGTAAACAGTTTCTCTATAAGCTTTTAAGGTTGGGTCCGAAAGATAATCTTCATAGTCGATGTCGG
>CAZXAV010000011.1:4673-13828 GCA_964638195.1 uncultured Prevotella sp.
AACCCAAAGTCGCAATTTTGTTGACAAATCAACAAACACAAGGTTACTCTTTAATCGAGATGGAAAACGCAATGTTTGATAGGTTTGAACGATTTACAGTTTTAATCAATCGCATACTGAAAAGTATTCACAAAATCAAAAGTGCGGGCATGAGCAAATTCGGTCTAAAATGTGCGCACGTGACTTGCATGTATTACATTTACCGCGAAGGTGGTCTGACCGCCAAAGCCTTGTGCGATATTTGCGGCGAAGACAAAGCGGCAATTTCCCGTGCCATTGACGATTTGGAAAAGTTAGGCTTTGTTACCTGTGATTGCGATACGGGCAAACGTTACAACAGCGCAATCACACTGACCCCAAAAGGCACCACCACCGCCCAAGCAATTGCCGCCCAAATTGATAGCATTTTAAGTCAAGCGAGTGTTGACTTAGACGAAAAGAGCCGCACTGCATTGTATGAAAGTTTGACGATCGTCAGCAACAACTTACAAAAAATCTGTGAAAACGATTTGTAAGCTAAATTACTTCGACGATAAAACTTTGGCTTTCACTTTGGCAACACGCTTGCGTAATTTGTATTTTTGGATAAACTGCTCCACTCTGGGAATTAAGTCGGCAAATTCTGTATTAAATTGATATGGCGGTTCATTGCTAAAACCATAAAGCTGTATATCAAGCAAGTCAGGACACAGCAACAATGCCAACAAAGTCCGCATATAGTGAACTTCTGGATGCTTTAATTGTAGATACAAGTTATCCACGAAAGGACATATAAAATTTTGACCGAAATACAAGTCTTCATAATTAAAATGATAAGCAATGTAATCATAAATGAAATTAGAATTGTTCAAACTTTTTTTCCATCCTCGACCATTTTCGGTAAATAGTCCAGAAAAAGTCGGTCGGTTGTATTTTTCTTTTCGGGCTAATGATTTACCCAAACGATTTAATATCTGAGTAGCTATTTCAATTTCTGCATAACCTTTATTAACACTATTTTTACCATCGGGTTTAACTGCTTTCAAATAGTAATCGGGATAACTGTACAAATCACGCCAAAACCAAGTCAAAGTTCGCGTGTCCAAGCCACCCGTTAAAGTTGGAATAAAATTATGATTTTCAATTTCTCGTCTTGCCAGAATCAAATATTTTTCCAACCACGCCAGTAAAAGTTTAACACCACGTCTACTCGTTAATGGAATTAAAAAAGGTTGTTTGGATTTTTTCGTGACGCGGATAACACCTTTGCCATCAATCACAACCGTGTTCCACTGAGTAATTTTTTTCACATTGCTACAATCACGTGCTTGATCGACATATGGTTTTACGTGAGCATATTTAGATTCAACATGGGCATAAGTCAATTCAAATCCCAAAGTGGCAATATACTCCGCAATCGGTTCCAGTCGATTTGAAATGGCAAAATGCCCTGCTTCTTCCCATTTGTAAATAGCGAACGGTGCCATGGCGTTGGTGGCAATGGTAATTGATTGTTTTGCTTTATGCAATTTGGTGACGATGCCCATTTTGGTGGTTTCGCAACAAGATTGCTGTTGATTAAAATTTTCGTCGGTAATCAAGAACACTAACATCAGTCGACCTCGCTTTTACGGAACAAAATGATAATTGCCCTTTCATCGTAGCCAGTGGCATCATAATGGCGAAACGGCAAACGGCTTTCTTCTGGTGTTGTTCCCAGATACGGGCGGTAGTAAGTCGCGAGAAATGTTTCGTTCGCCAAATACACGTCATAATAAACAATGACAAAGTCACATGTTTGCTGGCGAATGGTTGTATCAAAAGCATCAAACATTTCTGGGAATGCATCTTTGGTAAAGACATTTTCGGCATAAAAACGCATAGTGGGCACGATGCTTGCCGCATTATAAAAACCCCAATCGTACATCCGATAACAAAATAAAGTTGCGGGCTGTTCCGCTGTTTGGTTGTATTCCGTCAGCATGTCAGCCACAACCAACGGTGCGTAATCTTCCCGCGGACGATTGATTTCACTGGTGTTTCTAACGGCGGGCAAAGCCATCAAACAACTCACAACAGCAACTAATACTAAAATCAAACCACTAATCCACCGCCGTTGAATTTTTAACTCTACTGCTTGGAAAAGACGGGACACCAGTTGAATGGCAAAAATAATTCCCAACACCGCATAAGCAAACATCGGGATGTAGTAATACCAATGACCACAAAAGCAACCAATCAAGATGCCTGTTGGCAACACCGCAATTAACAGCAACCACCCGCTTTTTTGGCGCCAATATTTCACTGCGAAATAAATCAAGCCGAAAATCATGGTCAGTGCATAATAGATACCGCTAAAAAAGAAACTCATCAAAAATTGCTCCACTGGATTCAAATCCAAATGAATATAGTCACCCGACATTACCGCACCAGTCTCACTTTCCCCCGTGTAATTAAAAAGGTTGATTTTGAAATACACTTGAAACAAATCATCTAACGCCCCGACCGCGGCATACGCAATCACAATCGGTATGGTCACCAACAAGACTCCGCCCAACATAATGAACCCACTACGCACCACTGCGGTGAATTTACGATGGACCAAATTGATAATTAACCAAATTAACATGGGTAGCAAAAAGAACTCCCACAGCGAAAATTTCACCCAGAATAACACTCCCAGACAAATTCCAATTGCCAAACTGCGACGCCAAGTTGCCGCCCGTTGGTCCATGATAAAATCTAAAAAACATAACAAACCGTACGCGAAAATCGGCAAGCAATATTCTTCCACGCAAGCACCATCCAAACCACGGGCATAATTCGTGCTTAACACCATCATCATTAAAGGTACTACCGCCAAACTCAACCATGGTGATAAAAATTTACGGGCAATGCGATAACAAAAATAAAGGTACAAACTGATGCACAGAATTTCAAACAACCAAACCACAAACTGCTCATTAGGGAAGCAACATGCTACCGCAAATACTGCGTAAACAATTGGTCCTTTTTGTTCAAATAAGTCGCGGTATGGTACTTTACCCGCCACCATGCCGTGTCCCATTGTCACGAACCATTGGTAGTCACAATGCGAATTAAACGTATGGATTGGCGAATTCATGCCAAAGAAAAACATGAATACCGCCGCAACGCCCAAACAAACGGCATAAACCAACCATGGGTTAAAATCCTGTCGCGGCTTCGTCATGAAATATTATATACCTACCCCACGCAAAAAACAAAAATGTTTTACCTTACAGCCGAACGCATTTATTGATTGATTTCACGCGTTGGTTCTGGTTGTGCGTTTATATTTTTGGTTGGTTGTAAAGATTGCGACAATTTTGCCAGTTCTTGTTTCATGGTTGCCAAGCGTGCGGCAAATTCCTTTTGCATCTGTTGGTTATTCATCACAAAGTTGGTGTAAAATTCTAAGAGATACTGATTTTGTTTGCGGATTTGTTTGGGAATTTGCACCGAATCATCGGGCAGACTTTTAAGATGTGCATCCAAATTGTGTTGATGTTTCACCATGCGTTTCTTCAAGGATGCCAATTGATCTTCGCAATAGTCGATGCACAGTTGATAATATACGTCCACTGCATCCAAAGCCGCAAAACTTTCACGGAAATCATTGGCTTCGGCTTCGTCAAAGCCACCCCAATTAACGGTTCCGTCATGGTCGTCCGTAGGTACCCGAAACGACAACCGGAACAAATTGCGCAAATAAGCAATTTTGGCTTCGCGTTCTTCCGCAGTCGGCGCCTTGACGTTATCTGCCTTTTCCCCGATGGTGACTTGTTTCAATTTATCCGTTGTCGACATGTTTTACTCCTTTGTATCTACATTAAATATAGTATAGATAACTTCCCTTTTCAAGTACATCGAGTAATGAATTAGTTACCAATCATTTACGAAACAAAATTATCAGTTCGTTGTATCCATAAGCAGACGGTTCATAAAAAACGAATGGCAAAGTGCTGGCTTCCACCGTCCCAAAATAAGGCTGATAATATTCCGATATAAATGCTTCATTTTTCCGATACTGATAAAGATAAGTCACAACAAAATCACAAGTTTGGTCGCGAATGGTTGCATCAAAAGCTTCAAACATGGCGGGGAAAGCATCACGGGTAAAAGTATTTTCGGCATAATAATACACGTTTGGCACAACCCCTGCCGCATTGTAAAAGCCGGCATCACTGATTAAATAACCAAAGATGGTTGCGGGCTGTGCTTCTGGGTGGTCACGATTGTAGTCCGCAATAATATCCGCCACGACCAAAGGTGCATAATCCGCACGGGGACGGTTAATTTCGGAGATATTCCTTACAAATGGAAAAGAGATCAAGAAACTGATTACGGTTACTAGCAACACCATTAAACCACTGACCCAACGGCGTTGAATCGTGATTTCAACCGACTGCAACATGTGCGTCACCCCCTTAACCGCATAAATGAGCCCCAACACGGTATACGTGAACAATGGTAAATAATAATAAACAGCGACTAAAAAGAAACCCATCATCAACCACGTAGCAATCACCGCAATTAACAGCAACCACCCACTTTTTTGACGCCAATGTTTGACCGCAAAACAAACCAATCCCCAAATCATCACTACGGCGAAATACACTCCGATAAAAAACGAATCGAGCAAATTTTTCCACGAATAAACCGTGTTATTATCGTTGAAATTGTATTCATCAAAACCATTATAACTACAAATGTTTAAGACAAAATACACACGGAACAAATCATCTAACGCCCCGACCGCGGCATACGCAATCACAATCGGCATGGTCACCAATAAAACTCCGCCCAACATCATGAACCCACTGCGCACCACTGTGGCGAATTTACGATGGACCAAATTGACAATTAACCAAATTAACATGGGCACAAAGAAAAAGGTCCACAACGTAAATTTAACCCACAGCAAAATTCCTAAACAGATTCCAATTGCCAAACTGCGTTGCCAAGTTGCCGCCCGTTGGTCCATGATAAAATCCAAGAAACATAACAACCCGTACGCAAAAATTGGCAAGCAATATTCTTCCACGCAAGAGCCGTCCAAACCACGCACATAATTCGCACTTAACACCATCATCATTAAAGGCACTACCGCCAAACTCAACCATGGTGATAAAAATTTACGGGCAATGCGATAACAAAAATAAAGGTACAAACTGACACATAAAATTTCAAACAACCAAACCACAAACTGTTCATGCGGAAACCAACATGCTACCGCAAACACCGCGTAAACAATTGGTCCTTTTTGTTCAAATAAGTCGCGGTATGGCACTTTGCCCGCCACCATGCCGTGTCCCATTGTCACGAACCATTGGTAATCGCAATGTGAATTAAACGTGTGAATCGGTGAATTTAAGCCAAAGAAAAACATGAACACCGCCGCAACGCCCAAACAAACGGCATAAACCAACCACGGATTAAAATCTTGTCGCGGTTGGCTGTTCGTTGCGGTCGGCTGATTTGTCATACGTATCAGTATAGTACACACACCGCTTCACAAAAAACCAAAAATTTTTTTTAATTACAAACGATGGTACTCTTCGTGACCGACGACTTCCAACTGTTACTTCACGCGGATAAAAATGGCTTTCACAGTTTCACTACACGTGTTGGTTAGTTCATGCGCTGTGCCTTGCGGAAAAATAAAACAATCCCCCGCGTGAAATTCATATATACCGTCTTCGTCACGCACCTTGCCACAACCTTTTAATACATACATCAATTCGTTGCAATCGTCATGTTTGTGCCACGCAAAAGCCTTGCCAACAGGCAACCAACTGTGCGTTATACCTTGCACGTTTTTAACTTCATCGTTGGCAACCAACAATTTACGACTGCCCGCACCATCATGCGCGGGTTCTAATTGAACACTTTCTGCCGACTTTTTAATTACTTGCATGCTATTACCTTAAAATAATTTTTGCTAAATGTGTTTGGGACGGGAAAACGAAATCGTTAACGCTGTTGATTTCCATTTCCAGTATGTATTTTATTCAAGGTGGCTAGTCTAGTCAAATTATTTTGGGACGGGACGTATCGGCTAAATTGAACACAAGTTCAATTTCTTAATTTCAGAAACTCATAAACACCGCAATGATTTCGTTCATAAAGATAAAAACTACTACTTGGAAAACCGTGGTGAATGTGGTAACTTATTGATGTGAAACGGTTACACACCGCCCGAAGACGACCGTCCCCGCGGAAAAGTCGTCACCGACACCGGTCATCCTCAACCAAGCAGTTTTTAACCATACTGGGCGTGATAGTTTTGTTGCTGTGCGTCAGTGTCCCATTGGTAATATTGGGGCTTAACCATTGCCGCGAACGCACGCCTGACAACTCGCCCATTTCCGCCCAAGACGCCATTAACGCGATGGGTGTGGGTTGGAATCTCGGCAACACATTGGACGCTTGCAATTACAAAAAAGAATATCTAGGCGAAGCACAAGCAGTCACCTATTACGAAAAATTGTGGGGCAACCCCGTAACTACCGCCGCCATGATTAAAGCCATCCACGATGCTGGCTTCGGCAGTATCCGCGTACCGGTCACTTACTACGACCACCTAAATAAGGACGGGACAATCGAAGCGGATTGGTTTGACCGCGTAGCCACCATTGTCGATGATGTGTTGGCTTACGATATGTATTGCATTATTGATGTGCATCACGATTCGGGATTATGCAACCAAGGCTCGTGGTTGGTTTGCGATACTGACAAACGCGACACCACCATTAAAAACATTAAAAACTTGTGGACGCAAATTGCGAACCGTTTCCAAAATTACAACTATAAACTGATTTTTGAAGGTCTTAACGAAATTGTCGACACCAATAAAAATTACAGTTGGGATGTCGGCGAACAATTCTGTCACACCATCAATGATTTGAACCAAGCCTTTGTGGACGCGGTACGAGCAACGGGCGGCAACAATGCGGAAAGATTACTGGCTGTATCGACGTTCGGGGCAATTACCGATGAACAAAAATTGAAATTTTTTACTATGCCCAAAGATTCCACTAAAAACAAAATCATGTTGGCTTTGCACGATTACACCACTTCGGCTGACGGCATCAGCAAAATGTTTACCCGCATCAAAAAATACTGCACCGATAAAGGTATCCCCGTCATTCTTGACGAATTCGGCTCCGAGAAAAATTTTGGCAGCGAGACCCAACGGGCAGAATCCGCCGCCAATTACGTCCGCCAAGCGACTGCTCTAAACATTGCCTGCTACTGGTGGGACAATGGTAACCCCAACGAGTACGGCATTTTCGACCGCTATCAACTGCAATGGCAATATCCCGCCCTAAAAGACGCCCTAATTGCCGCCGCTAAACTTCTTTAACTGAACTTAATTCTTATTTTGGGACGGGGTGAATTAACTAAGGCGAACACATTCCCATCATGTAATGATGATATCATATAATTTGCTAAAGAGAAAATGTAAATTACTCCTTAACTTTTTCTAGAAACTATACTAATTATATGCCTTGAGCAAAAATTTTTTAGAAATATATTCCCCACTATTTCCAATTAATTTGAATGAGACGCAAGATTGTGTTAAATTCTTAACACTAAACGAACTAACAAATTTTTTAGTAAATCCAAATTCATTAACGCTCAATTCATCGTCAACAAACCATTGTATTTTATTTGTACGTGCGCATTTGACTTTGATTATTCCTGCATAATTATCTATTTGTAAATCAATTAAACTGGGTGCTTGACCAGTATAACTACATAAAGCTTGTATTTCATCATCGCTATAAGGATTTATAATAAAAGGATAATAAATATTTTTTAATTCAATATTGTTGCCACCAAAGCTAGCTAAATCCGCTATTATTCGCCAATGGTAAACTGTATTTCGTCTTTCATATAAAGCCAATGCCTTTGTTAGATGTTCATTGAAGACATCCCAATCTTTCTTTGGCAACGTAACACTTAAATCATTACCCCATGCGCCTTTAGGCAAGAGGTCCATTTCTAATTTTAAATTATTCATAAATTACCTCGTAGGATACAACTCATCAGCTGCTTTGCGTTGTAAATACTCTTCTTCACCTAATTTAGCGATTAACTCTTCTTCATCAAACGGCTGTATAACTTTAATATTGCCTTTCATCTCAGGAAAAGGCTCACCGTAACAAATAACTGCACTTGGGTTAATTACCGACAACATTTTATTATAGCTTTCCAAAATTTCAGCTTTATATTTTTCGCGACGATACGTTGAAATCGCTACTACACTTCCTTTCTCAATCCCGTCAAAGCAAAAATCATAACTATTTTCACCGGCACAACAAACCGTTGGAATTACCAACTTACCCATGCTTTGCCAATACGCGCCACACCAACGGTTTTTAAAAGTATTATATATTTGCAATGCTTTCGGCATATCCCAGTAAAGACTAAATTCAGGTGTTAGTAACGCATAATATTGATCCAGTTTTTCCATTGTTTGTTCTGGTTTTTCGTAAACGGCATCAAATAGCCAATCGTAAGTAAAGAAATGAATAGTTTTATGTTGATTCTTGTCGTCGTTAACTTTGGCTTGTCGATAACACATCAAATCTATAGTATCCAAATCTATATCCTGTTTTTTAATTAAAGGCATCTGATACTGTCCTACCGTTTCAAACTCATTGCGCGCTAATTTCTTTTTCTTTAATGATTTCATCGCTTCATATTCTGTAGTTTCCGAACTGATTACCTGTTTCGAGTTCCCATATATCTTTGGGGTTTTCCCAAAATAATCATGCGCTTGGTAGTATTTATTAGCCAAATCTATTGCAGTTTTCAAACAATCATCCGCCGTTAGAATTTGATTTTTGTTTTCTTCCCAAAATTGTTTGTATTGGTTTAAACTCATCTTATTTGCACCGCCCATTAAGTCAGGTTGCTTGACTTGCAAATTGTCTGCTTCCCACCCACAATACTCACAAATATCATATTCGTTTTCAATATCTCCCAACCCACAAACTTGGCATTTGTTGGTGTTAAGTTTTTCAAAATTGTTATTTATAGTTTACCATACTTTTCCTGAAAAGTATACTGTGCGTTTCAGAAAAACAAAAGTACTATTATTTGTCCTTTTCTTGGGCACATTGCTCAGAGATCCCCTTATCGATCTG
>CAZXAV010000012.1:0-13764 GCA_964638195.1 uncultured Prevotella sp.
CGCCGACATAAACCACGTCGTGCAAGTTCGCACTGTCGAGATTTTCCGCGACAATCAATGGTCCGCTAACTTTGATAATTTTTCCTTCTTTCATAGATTTCCTCCTAATTTGATGCCCATGGCTTTTTCCATGTTTTGGTTGAGTCGTTGCATGCCGTAATTGTCATGTGTTACGGTGTCGGGTATCGGCATGATAATCGGGTAAGCAATGCCCGCACGGCTGTCCAGATATTGGCTGATTTGCGCGGCGGTCTTTTCTAAAATCAAGATGATTTTGTAACCGGCGGCATCCAGTTCTTGACAGCGGTCAATGACGGCGGCGGGTTCAGTGTCGTAAAAACAATCGTAGCCAATTGCTTGGAAGACTTTGACAATGGCTTGTTCGCCGATGACGGCAATTGTCTTATTGGAATTGTTCATACAGCCCCCTTAAATTTTCACGCAACCAAGTCACATCATAATTAAAGCGTTTACTGATTAAAAGTGCTTTAATAATGGTCAGTTCTTTTTCGCGTTGCAGATACCACCAAAACAGTGGATTTGGTTTGAAGATGTCGTCTTTGTCGACCGCCCCCAACGCATCCAAGCGCGCGCGACACGCATCTTCGCGTTGTTCGGGGGTCTGATGCGGGAAAATGTCCAGATTGCCTTGCGTTAACGTTCCCCCGGGGAAGACGGTTTTGCTCCCTTTGTAAAAATTGCGGACGTTGACCAAATCGACCCAAGTGGTTAAGTAGTCGCGAATACTGGCGGTTTTGATGTGCGGAATTTGTGCCGCCAAAGTGGCAAAGGTGTCCGCCGCATTACTTTCGGTCAGTTGGTTCATGGCGCGCACACATGTCAGCAGAGCAGTGTCTTCGCACAAATTTTCAAACGTGGCTAAGGTTTGGGCGCGTGCGGCATCCAATAATGCATCGTCTGTGTCAAAATCGGTTTGGTAGCCACACTCAGCCAGTACGCGTAAACAGTCGGCACGGTTGTTGGCGGTCGCCATATCACGAATGCGTTTGCGCGTTAAAAGATGGGCATCGCCCTGCATAATAATGCTAGCATTCGCAAAAGTCACGCCGCCCGCCATGTTACATCACTCCTAAAATTTCTGCGACCACTGGTGCCAGTGGTTCACGTAATTCATTTAGAATGCTGTCCACGTCCAGTTCCATGCGGTAAGTGTCATTTTCAATGATGATACCGCCTTCGATGGCTGTCGTGGTTGGCAACTTCGGTAACGCGTGCGACCAAGCTTTGGCAATCAAAATCTTGTCACCTTTTTGGGCGTATTTTTGGGTGTACGTATCCACCAAACGTTGAATGTCTTGGTCGGATGCGTGCAGTAATTTTTCCCGTGCTTGCGCAAAAGCTTGGTCAATCCATTGTTGTTGGGCATTGATTTGTGCCTTGATTTGTTCCACTTCGTGGGCACGGGCTTGTTGGGTTTGACGGTATGCCAAGTCCGCTTTGCCTTTTTCAATGGCGGCAGTTTGGCGCGCATCGGCTGCGTCTTTTGCCGCGGTAATTTGTTGTTCCGCTTGTTTTTCGGCGGCGGCAATCAAATCCTTGGCTTGTTTATTGGCATCCCGTAGAATTTTTTTGGTTAAATCTTGTTCGGTCATGGATACTCCTTACAGGGTAGCGGGCGTGGTTGGAATCAACAATACGCACAAAATTGAAATAATCAAACCAAACAAAGCGAACAATTCGGTGAAGACCGCCATGGTAATTGCACGTCCCAACGCGTCGTCACGTTTACCAACCATAACAACCGCGGAAGCACAAACTTTACCTTGGGCAATCGCGGCGGTCGTACCCGCAATCGCGACGGCTAAGCAGCCACCCAAGACCATCAAACCTTGGTCAACCGAGTAGTATGAACCGTCGTTCGTTAATACCGCTTTGACCAACACCAAGAACGCAACGATAAAGCCGTACAACGCACTGGACGACGGAATCAACTGCAAAATCAAAGTCTTGCTGTATTTTTCGGGTTTTTCCGCGATAATGCCACAACTGGCACGTTGGACATGAAACACGCCGAACGCAGAACCCATACAGCAACAACCGACGGCTAGCGCAGCACCGATTAACGCAAAAGCATTTCCTCCTATCATTTTTCTTAATCCTCCTTTCCTTTTCTCATTTATACACGCGTACCTTTTTGGATACGTGCATAACGAAATTTACTGCCCATCGGCACAAACGGGGTGCCAGAGCCTTCATAAAATTTGCCGAAGAATTCGACGAACTGTAAACGGGCATTGTGGATGTACGCGGACAACAGACTTAACGCGATGTTTAACGCGTGGAACAAGACCGCCACGATACCGCCCAAAATGATACCGACAACACCGATACCCGCAAACATACTGCACAAGAAGTTAGCAACATACGCAATCACGCAACCAACCAAGCCCACCCCGAACAATCGGGCATAGGAGAGTAGGTCACTGAAATAGTTGACCAATTTATAGGCACCCGAGAACATGCCTAACAAGAAGCCCCCGAAACGGTGTCCGATGCCATTGAACAAAACCACACAAGCAAAACCCACCAAGGTGACAATCAAGCCCGGCATTAACAGTGGGTGGAACCAATCGACCACTGCGTAATCTAACGGGATTAACATTTGAATTAAAGCCGGGAACGCCAAAGTCAAACCCACGAACATGACGAAGTTGGGGAAGGCTTTGAAAATGCCGTCGACAAAGTGTTTCAAACGTAATTGGTTAATCACGTTCAAGAAGTTACCAACCATAATTTGAATTACGCCTAAATACAGTGACAAAGCGAAGAACAACGTCGCGTCATTCCCCAGTGGGTCAATCAGCGTTTTGTTCATCATGAAGGTGGGCAAGTTCAAGCCGAAACAACTGTTGAACAGCAGACCCCACAAAGCCGCCGAAATGCCGCCCATGCAGAACAACGCCATCAGTTGACGCGTGCCGCTTTGGGGACGTTTGACCAACAAGATAATGGCGGTAATCACGGACAACAGTAAGCCGTAACCCAAGTCACCAAACATTGAACCAAAGAAAAAGAAATAGAAGAATGCCACGAACGGGTTCGGGTCAATGTCGTTGCGTCCGGGAGCACCGTACATCATGGTAATCGCGTTGTAAGGGGCAACCAGTGGTGAATTGTGAATCAAAGCGGGTGGGGTATCGGTCTTGGACGCGTCTTTCAAAGTCACCGCGATGTTTTTGTCGGTTTTGTAAATCAGTTGGGTAAATTCGTCCGCCGCACGGGCAGGAATCCAACCGTGCACCACGAAACACAATTTAGTTTGGATAGTGGCGGTTAGAATTTCAAACGTGTCAATTTCGTTCAATAAATAATCGTAATAAGTTTTTAACAAATTGATTTGTTCGGCGGTGGGTTGGTAAGTTTTGGCATTGGCGGTTAATTGGTCGTTCAATTTAAGGTTCTGTTGGGACAAGTAATCAATTTGTTGCAAGGGGGTACGGGTAAAACCATAAAAGGTGGGGAATTGGGTCATACCGTAATCCAAGATCGTTTCGGCTATCGGTTGTTTTTCGATGTCACCCATAATAACCACCAACAAATTTTTGTGGGTGGTGGGGTAGGTTTCGTAAATGAAATCTTGGGTGTCGATGTCGTTGGTAAAACGGGTAAAGTTTGGTTCGGTCATTAAACCCGCAATGATGAACGTTGTTTTGGTCGGTTTCAACAGATTGGCAGGAATTGGCAAATCACGGAACTTTTGCAAGTTCGCAATGGTCGCATTGTTCAAATTGATTTGGGTTTGTAAATCGGTGGCATCAATTTTGGCTTTTTCAAATTTGGTCAGTAAACTTTGGATTTGTTTTTGTTTCTTTGCCACGTTTTTTAATTCTTGGTAAGTTAAGGTCAACGGTTTGCTGTCGGCTTGTAAGTAATTCAACACACCCGTCACCCGATTCAATTCGGCGGTGTAGTCGTTCTTCGTTGCCATATCGTCGGCATCCAAAGTGTTATTACTGTTTTTATAAAAAGTGATTTGAAAATTACCCGAGGCTTTCAAGGTATCAATCACTTTTTTTAAGGCGGTGCGCTCTCCAACCAGAGAGACTTTTTTCATTTTAGCAATCATGGTTAGGCTCCGTAAACTGCTTGGACGATGTGCGCCACTGCGGCATCCATTTTGGCTTTGGGTACATTGATGGCGACGGTGGGTGCGGGCAGTGGGGTCGGTTGTGGTAATTTAGCAACAGCCGCTGCAATCTCCGCATTGGCATTATTTTCAATTTTGGTAATTTGTTGGTAAGTTTGCTTTTCGATTTCACGCACTTGCACGTTGGCTTTGGCAATAATTTGTTCAGCCTGGTCTTCGGTATCATGTAGTGCTTTTAAGATATCGGCTAACATAATGAATAATTTTAATCCATCAGTATGTGATTGACAAGCAAATTTTGCTTGTCCCCTCTATATATATAGGAAATGCAAGACTTTTACGGGTTGACTAATCAAGAAGTCGAGACGGCGCGCAAACAGTACGGCGGCAATACTTTGACCCCGCCCAAGAAGCGTAGTTTTTGGCAAATCTTGATTGGCAATTTGGGTGACCCGATTATGAAAATCTTAATGATTGTGACGGGCATTAACATCGCTTGCTTATTTTACACCCATAATTTCTTGGAAACCTTTGGGATTGTGATGTCGATTTGTATTGCCGTGATTGTCAGTACATTGAGTGAACTGGGCAGTGAATCCGCGTTCAAGAAATTGGAAACCATGTCGGGGCAAATCCAGTCCCGTGTCAAACGTGCGGGCAAGACCGTCTTATTACCCGCCACCCAGATTGTGGTGGGTGACATTGTTTTACTCGGCAGTGGGGACAAAATCCCGGCTGATGGTGTGGTGGTGGATGGCGAACTCAGTGTGGATCAAAGCATTTTGAACGGCGAAAGTTTGGAATGTCACAAACGGGTATCACGCGACAACGGCAAGACTGATTTCTTAGCGGCAGGACAATTGTTTTCGGGCACGGTCGTTACGGGCGGCAGTGGTGTGATGCGTGTGACCGCGGTCGGTGACCAAACCGCTTACGGGAAGATTGCCCAAGGTCTCACCGAAACCGCCCCGACCAGTCCGTTAAAAGTCAAATTGTCCAAATTAGCTAACTTGGTTTCCGTGATTGGTTACATCGGGGCAGCCATTGCGGCAATTACGTATTTGATTAGTGTCAGCAGTGGGGGCATTACCTTCCACGAAATTTTGGCGGCAATTACCTTGGTGGTTTCGGTGGTGGTCATGGCGGTGCCCGACGGTCTGCCGATGATGATTACCGTGGTGCTTTCGTCCAACATGCGGGCGATGATGCGTGACCAATTGTTGGTGCGGAAACTGAGTGCGGTGGAAACCGCGGGCAGTTTGAACATTTTATTTACCGACAAGACGGGCACAATTACCCAAGGCAAACTGACGGTGTGCGGGGTGTTATTGCCCAACGGTCAATATGTTACCCAAGATTTCCGTGCCCAGTTGGGTGGGTTTGGACAGTTGCTCGGGACCGCTTTGGTGGTGAACAACGAAGCCGAACCCACGGCACAAGGTTTTATCGGTGGCAACATTACGGATCGGGTGTTGGCGGCTTTCGGGGGAGAACTGTTGAACGGCGTCTTGCCCAAAGTGACCAAACAACACGTTGAACCGTTTTCGTCGGCAACCAAGTTTATGGCAACCACGACGGCACAAGGGGATACCTATTATAAAGGTGCGACCGAAGTGTTGTTACCGCGTTGTCAGTTAGATGTTTCGGAACGCGCGCGTTTAATGCAACGGGTGACAACTTTGAACCAACAAGCCATGCGCGTAATTTGTGTGACCCAAGGTGATGTGTTGTTGGGGTTTGTGGTAATTCGTGATGCGGTGCGTCCCGAAGCCCGTGCCAGTATTGAAACGTTACACACAGCGCAAATTCAAGTGGTGTTGGTGACGGGGGATGCCCGTGATACCGCGGTGGCGGTGGCGCGCGAAGTGGGGATTTTGGACGATGACGGCATGGTGCTTAGCAGTGATGAATTAAACCATTTGGACGATGCGGCGTTGGCGCAAATCTTGCCGAAGTTGCGGGTGGTTTCGCGGGCGTATCCCCAAGATAAAAGCCGTTTGGTGCGTGTGGCACAGTCTTTGAATTTGGTGGTCGGCATGACGGGGGATGGTGTCAACGATGCCCCGGCTTTGAAACGGGCAGAACTGGGTTTCGCGATGGGCAGTGGCACCGAAGTTGCCAAAGCGGCGGGTGACATCGTGATTATGGATGATAACATTCAATCCATCACCAAAGCGGTTTCGTTCGGACGAACTTTGTTTGAAAGCATTCGTAAATTCTTGGTCTTCAAATTAACGATTAACTTTATCGCAATGACGATTTGTATCTTGGCACCGTTGTTCGGGATTGCCGCACCGATTACCGTGATTCAAATGTTGTGGATTAACTTGGTAATGGATACTTTGGCGGGCTTGGCGTTCGGTGGCGAAAAACCGTCCCCCGTTTATATGAAGCAACCGCCCAAACGGCGTGACGAAAGTTTGATTACCAAAACCATGTGGGGCAAAATTATTTGGGGCAGTGTGTTCGGCAGTTTGATTTGTATGTGGTTCTTGATCTCGCCGTACATCCAAAGCATTGTTCACAACCAACAAGTTTTCGTGACCGTGTTCTTTACGTTCTTCATGTTCTTGAATGTTTGCAACGCGTTTAATGCCCGCGCGAACGGCATTAACTTACTGCGTGGGTTGTTCAAAAACAAAGCCTTTGTCATTATCATGGTGGGGATTGTTTTATCCCAGTTCTTAATTATCTTCTGCGGTGGTGGTATCTTCCGTACCGTGCCTGTCGATTGGGGCTACATTATCTTTGCGGGAGTGTTGGCATTGTCGATGTTGCCCGTGGAAATGTTCCGCCAAGCCATTTTCCGTCATTAAATAATTTGGCTTTTGCGCACAAATTTCCAATCGCCGCTTGCTAAATTGCCTAAACTCAATTTGCCTTCTTGCAAACGAATCAAGTGGGTGACTTGAATCCCTAAGGTTTCAAACATCTTGCGGATTTGACGGTTGCGACCTTCGTGGATGATGACTTGAATTTGGGTGCGGTCGTGTTTTATGTAAGTAAATTCGGCGGGTGCGGTCTTGACACCGTCAATGCTGACCCCGCGGGACAAAGTTTCCAGTTCGGCTTTGGTGACGGGGCGGTTGACCGTGGCGTGATAAATTTTGTTCACGTGGGTGGACGGGTGCGTTAATTGTTTGGTCAAAGCACCATCATTGGTTAACAGTAACAAGCCGCACGTGTGATAATCCAAACGCCCGACCGGGTATAGTCGCACCGATTTCAGTAGGGTCGCGTATTGTTTCGGGTTGTTGCGAATTACGTCCAATACGGTGGGACGACCTTGTGGGTCGTAAGTCGTAGAAACTACGCCGTCGGGTTTATTCATTAAAATGTAAACTTTGTCGGTGGCGGGCTTGACGGGGCGGTTGTCTACGGTCACGGTCGCATCGTCGGGAATCAAGGTGGCTAAATCGGTGATGACCACGCCGTTCAAACGCACGCGACCGTCGGTCACCAAGGTTTCCACGTGACGACGGCTGCCCAGTCCACACAAAGCAAGATATTTGTTTACGCGCATCTAAAAAAAGTATATCATAAAATTGATGAATATCCTAATCGCAAATGTACGGAATTTGGAATCACCAGAATTGAAAGTGTTGGCGGCGGAACTTGCCAAAAAGCACACGGTCACGGTCTGTTCGTTGGAAGGACCCAGCCGTCGCAAGGGCAATGCTTTTTCTTACAGTGGTTTCCCGACCAAGTTCAAACAAATTTCTAATTTCATGATCAATGGCACCCGCATTCCCGCTTACAAATTCCAAGGTACACCCGCGGATATGATTTCGATTATGCTCGGTAATATTATGCAACACCGCAAGCCCAACATTGTGATTTGCGGTATCAGCAACGGCATTTCGTTGGGTACGGATGTCTTTTGTTCGTCCAATATCGGGATGGCAATGCAAGTGGCATTCAGTAATGTCCCGTGTATTGCGGTCGGTGTCCCCATGCAGATTGGGGGACACAGCGAAGCCGAATTGTTGCCCGTGGCACAGTTCATTGCCAAGAACGTGGAAAAATTTGCCAAAGCCAAGTTGCCGACCGATACGTTCTTAAACATTACCGTGCCGATTGTGAAGCAATATGATGACTTCCAAGGGGTGGGCATTTCGTCCATGGATAACTTAACCAAGATGACCCGCTATCTGGAAAAGGTGGATTGCAAAGGCAACAAATATTACTGGGCACAAATGGTGGAACGCGACAGTTCCAAAAAGACGACGGTCGCACCCACCGCGGGCATGGCTTATTTCAAAAAGAATTACATTATCATGGCTCCGTTGACTTATAACTGTACCGACACCGCACGTTTGGCGGAAATGCAAAAGGAGATCGTGAAATGAAAATTTTATTGACGAACGAAGCCGGTTGCTTCCACCCCGGGATTGTGGCTTTGGCAAAAGAATTGTGCAAAGACCACCGCGTGTGCATTGTTGCGCCCTTGAACCGTCAATCTGGGGCGGGGCATTCCTTGACCGTAGACCAACGTCCGTTGCACGCACAACAATGGTTTGTGTTGGATAACGTTAAAATGTGGTCGGTCGACGGTACGCCGTGCGACTGTGTGGCTTTGGCATTGGACCAATTATTGTTGGACAAACCCGATTTAGTGATTTCGGGGATTGACCCAATCAACAACCGCGGCAACTTGATTTACAGCAGTGGTGTGGTGTCGGCGGCAATTGAAGGTGCGATTCAAGGGGTGAAAAGCATTGCGGTCAGTGCTCCGATTAAAGAAGAAAAGAAAGAACGGGCTTACCGTCGTGTCGCGAAATTCGTGGCACGCAAATTGGAATTTTTGGCAACCAACGTGCCAGATTACGGGGTATTAAACGTCAATTTCCCCGACAAGGTGCAACCGAAAAAAATTATGCCGACGGAATTGACCGACGGCTTGTTCTTGAACGAATACGAAATTGAAGTCAATCCGTTCGGTTCAACGTTTGCTTGGTTGAAAAGCCCGATCATGGAATTTGGCTTGGATACGTACGAACAAAAAGCCGATGTCTATTGGTCGAAACAAGGCTACATTACTTTGACACCATTAAAATTGGATTTATTAAAAGGTGAGGCGTTGGATGCCTTACAAAAAGCGGGGATTAAATTATGAGTATTAACATTGCAATCGACGGACCAGTTGCCAGTGGGAAAGGGGCGGTCACCAAAGGTTTATCCATTAAGTTGGGTATCCCCGCCTTGGATACGGGGGCAGCCTATCGTGCGGTCACATTGTATCTGTTGGAAAACAACATTGACTTGCGTGACGAAAAACGCATTTTGATGACCTTGAATAAAATTGATTTGCGTTTGTACATGGCGGAAAATCACGAGATGCGGGTTTTCACCCAAGGGCAAGACGTTACACCGCGGATTCGCGACAACCGTGTCAGTTTGGCTGTGCCGACCGTGGCGGCATATGCGGGTGTGCGTGATTACGTCAACCGTCAAATCGCGTTGGTTGCAGAGCAGGGTGATTGCATTATGGAAGGGCGTGACATCGGTACTGCGGTGTTACCCAATGCCCAGTACAAGTTCTTTTTGACCGCATCGTTGGAAGTACGCGCCAAACGTCGCAAGTTGGATTTGGATGCCAAAGGGGAAAATCTGTCATTATTGGAAGTCATGGCACAAATCAAACAGCGCGATGAACAAGATACCACCCGTAAAATTGCTCCGTTAAGGCAAGCCCCCGATGCCATCTACATTGACAACAGCAATTTAACGTTGGAACAAACCATTGACACGTTGGCAAAATATATTAAACTGTAATTGATGGAAACAATTGTACACGTTGAAAACGGTCAATATTTGGGGCAAACCCGCTTTGCGAATGATTTGTTGCGCGAATCTTTAATGCTTTGCATTCGCGATGTGCGTGGTGTGGCGGGGGTTGGCAAAAATCCTCATCGGGACAGAAACCGCAGCAAACACATTAAAATCAGCCGTTGCAAAGACAGTGACCATTTAATCGTGGATATTAACTTAACCGTGTTGACGGGGTTTTCCGTGCCAGATGTGGCTTACCGTGTGCAAGAAGCAGTGTTGAATACGGCAACCCAGTTCACCAATGACAAAATCGACAAAGTCAACATCTACGTACGGGGTGCAAAGTATGGGGCAAGCGCTAAGCAGAAGTGAATCGCGTGAAGTGGCTTTCCGTTTGATTTTTGCCATGGGCAGCCAAACGGAAGCGGACGAAGCGGCTTGGGCTTTGGCGTTGGACGGGAAAACCGCACCCACCCCCGAAGCCGAATACATCAAACAAATTTTAACCAAGTTTACCGCATTGAGCACGACGATTGATGAACGGATTAGTGCCCATTTGCAAAAGTGGACCATCGACCGTTTACGTCAAACCGACTTGGCGGCACTTAGGTTGGCGGCAACCGAAATGGCAATCGGGACTGTGCCCGTGCCCGTGATTATTAACGAAGCGGTCAGTTTAGCCAAAAAGTACGGCGAAGCCCAAAGCGGCGCGTTCGTAAATGGTGTGTTAGCACAACTGGCGGAGTAAGATGGAACTTTCGGTTACCCAATTAAACAATTACATTAAATCGGTGTTTGTTGCCGAAGAGATGTTGCATAACGTGTTGCTCAACGGGGAAGTGTCGGGCGTGTCGGTGCGTGGCAATGGCGTGTGGTTTACTTTGCGTGACCGCGAAGCATCAATTCCGTGCGTTTGTTGGGAAAAAGCCCGTTGTGCCGTGAAAGACGGCGACCAAGTGACGTTACGCGGCACGGTGGATTATTGGCAGAAAGCGGGTAAAATCAATTTCAATGTGCATGCCTTGGTGAAAACGGGGGCGGGCGAACTGTTGGAACAGTTGAAAGCCTTGACCGAAAAATTGCAACGGGAAGGCTTGTTTGATAAAAAGAAAGCCTTGCCCAGTAAAGTCAAACGCATCGGGGTGGTCAGTTCGCGTTACGGTGCGGTGATTCATGACATTATGAACGTGACAAAGCGCCGCAATCCGTCGGTGGATATTGTGTTGTATCCCGCGGCAGTGCAAGGTGAAAACGCGGCACGGGAAATTTGTGCGGGGGTGGCTTATTTCAACCGCACCAAAACGGTGGACTTAATCATTGTGGCACGCGGCGGTGGTTCTAACGAAGACTTGTCGTGCTTTAACACCGAAGTGGTCGCACGCGCGGTGGCGGGCAGTGAGTTGCCGATTGTCGCGGCGGTCGGGCACGAAACCGATTTTACTTTGGTGGATTACGTGGCGGACTTACGTGCACCCACTCCTTCGGCGGCGGCAGAAATTGTGGTTCCCGAATTGGTTTCCCAAAAAGACGTGGTCTTGCGTTTATGGTCACAAATGAAATACTGTATCACCAGTCGTTTACAACAAATTCGCACGATGGCAACGGGCTTTTTGCATTTGTTCCCGAAAGACTTTGTGGCGGTTGCCAAGGACGGGGAAGTGGTCAAAAGCGTGCGGGCAATTAAACCCAAAGACAAATTGCAAATTTGCTTTAATGATGGTAGAATTGGAGTAACAGTCGATGAATAAAACAATTGCGGAATTAGAAAAATTAACCCAATCCATTCAGGCGGAAAAACGGATTGACCAAGCCTTGGACAGTTTTATCAGTGGGGCTCAGTTGGTCAAGACGGTCTTAAAAGAATTAGACCAAGCCGAAGGTAAAGTCTATGAAGTCGTGAATGACGTGGAAAAACTGTTGGAGGAATAATGCTGAACACGTTACGGATTCAAAATCTGGCTTTGATTCCTGCGGTTGAAATCAATTTCGGCGCGGCGTTCAACGTGTTGACGGGGGAGACGGGTGCGGGTAAGTCAATCATTATTGGCAGTTTGAATTTTATTTTTGGTGACAAGTTGTCGGTTAATGCGATTCGCCACGGTGCGGATTTCGCCCGTGTAACCGCGGTATTTGATGATACGATTATTGTACGGACTTTGCACGCGAACGGTAAAAGTGAAATTCGGGTCAATGACGAACCGATGACTTTGAAAGGTTTACGCGAAGTGGCGAGCGGCTTGATTGATATTCACGGTCAACACGACACCGAAAAACTGTTAGACCCGAAAAATCATTTAAGTATCTTGGATGCGTTTGCCAAAACCGATTTAACCGCTTACCAAGCCGCGTACAGTCAATTACAGTCTTTACGCAACGAATTATCCACTTACGGTGATAACCCCGCCGAACGGGCGCGCTTGTTGGATTTGTACCAATACCAAATTAACGAAATTGAACGTGCCAATCTGTCGGCGGACGAAGAGGACAGTTTGAGCCAACGGGCTTTGGTGTTACGCAACGCCGAAAAGTTGGCGGAAGGCTTACAGTCTGTGGTGGACAACTTAACGGATGCGGACGGAGCTTTGGGTGTCGCACAAAAACGGCTTTTGGGGATTCAACAGTACGATGACAAACTGCAAGCCTTAGCCGAACGGTTGAGTGCTGCCAGTGGGGAAGTCGGTGACATTTTCATGGACTTACGCGATTACTTGGATAACACGGATTTCAGTGCGGATGCGTTGGAAAGCGTTTATGACCGTTTGGATGCGATTAAGAATTTGAAACGCAAATACGGTGCGACGGTGGCGGATGTCTTGGCGTTCTGTGAAAAGACCAAAGCCGAACAAACGCGTTTGTTGCAAGCGGGTGATACAATTCAAAAATTGCAAGCCGAAATCGAAGCCCAAATTGCGGTGGTGACCCAGTTAGCGTCACAATTAACCGTAACCCGTCAAGCGGCGGCACGTGAATTAGCCACCCAGTTGACCGCACAATTAAAAGACTTGGGCATGGAACAAACCCAATTTGAAGTCCAATTTACCGCGGTTGCACCCAAAGCCAACGGGGCAGACGCGGTGGAATTTTTGTTTTCCGCTAACATCGGTGAGCCAGTCCGTCCGTTAACCCAAATTATTTCGGGTGGGGAAATGAGTCGTTTAATGTTGGCGGTTAAAACCGTAGCCAACCCCGACCCGCACAAGACTTTGGTTTTCGACGAAATTGATACGGGGATTTCGGGCAAAATGGGCATGGCGTTGGCGGCTAAATTGGCGGCATTGTCACGTCAATCCCAAATTATCGTAGTGACCCACTTGGCGGCAGTGGCGGCAGCAGGAAAAACCCACTTCTTAATCCAAAAAAATGTGGACGCAAACCAAACCGTTACCAACGTTTATCCGTTGGACGCAACCGCCCGCGAACAAGAAATTGCCCGCATTATCGGCGGTGGCGAAACCGCGGTGGCACACGCACGGTCGTTGTTGGCTGGTCAACATTGATGGTTTAATCGTCTTCTGATTTGCGGTCGCGGTGGCGCTTCTTACGTGGTGTTTTACGGGGCTTGAAAGTGTGACGGTTGGGGAGCATCCAAACTGCGACTAAAATACAAATGACCGCGGTGACGCCGCAGACTAAAAAGAACGAACCCAAATTATCCCAATCGTCAAAGGGCAACGGTACGTTCATGCCGTAAATCCCCGCAATCAAAGTCGGAATGGCTAAGATAATGGTAACAATGGTTAATAAACGCATGCGTTCGGCTAACTGGTTGCTGACGATGTTGGCGTAGGTACTCATTGTTTCGGTCATCAATTCGCGTTGTAGGTTGCAAGTGGCAAAGGCTTGCTTGATTTCGACCACGATGTTTTCCAAAGTTTCCACATCGT
>CAZXAV010000013.1:0-13520 GCA_964638195.1 uncultured Prevotella sp.
TCCAACAAACGTTTACGTTTACCCAACATCAAAGTCAAACCACGACGACTGTGTTTGTCTTGTTTGTGAACTTTCAAGTGTTCGGTCAGTTCTTCAATGTGCTTTGTCAATAAAGCAATTTGTACCGCAGGACTGCCGGTATCCCCTTCCTTTTTACCAAATTTTTTAACGATTTCGGCGATTTCATTTTGTGTCATTTTCTGTGACATTCTCCTTTTAGATTAGAGCCGTGTAAAAATATTTCAATCTAAACACCGCAATAATAATTGATTATAGCAAATCTACCCACACAAAGTCAACTATTACTTTTTGAAGCCTTTGAAATTATGGAAAAATCGTGGCAGACCGTTCGGTTGTGGTTTCGGAGTTACCGGAACAGGTTGTTCCAAATCTTGTGGTTGTAATTGGCTAACTTTTTCACGGGTCTGGGCTTGGTTTGGTGCAAAGCCAGAAGCAATAATCAACACTTCAACTGTGTCACCATATTTAGAATCAATATCAACACTCCATTTGATATTGCAGTTTTCATGTACCAAATTGCTGACCATCGTAACATAACTGGACACTTCCGCCAACGGCAAAGTTTCGTTGCCTTTAATACACATAATTAAACGTGTTGCTCCACTGATACTGGTTTCAATTAACGGACTGGCAACCGCTTGCTTAATTGCTTCCAAGACACGGTTTTGCCCTTCTGCACGTCCGACACCCATGTGTGCCAAGCCGGCTTGTTCCAACACAACTTTAATATCGGCATAATCGACATTGACAATCATTGGACGAACAATCACCTCAGACAAGCCAATAACCGCTTGACGCAAGGCTTCGTCTGCCATTTTGAACGCATCAATGAAACTGGTTTTAATTGAAGAATGTTCTACTAATTTTTGGTTAGGGACCACCACATAAGCATCAACAAATTTGGCTAAGTTTTCCAAACCAATTTCGGCGTTAATCATACGATGTTGACCTTCAAACTTAAATGGTTTGGTTACCACCGCCACCGTCAAGATTCCCATTTCTTTGGCAATTGATGCAATAATCGGAGCCGCACCCGTACCAGTGCCGCCGCCCATACCTGCGGTAATAAACAACATATCCGCGCCTTCAATTGCGGCACGAATTTCGTCAGCACTTTCTTCGGCGGCTTTTTGTCCGACATCGGGTTTGGTACCTGCCCCAAAGCCCTTAGTCGTTTTTTGACCAATACATAATTTTTGTGAAGCCAAGTTCACCGACAAAGCATTCTTATCAGTGTTAATGGCAATAAACTCAACCCCCGGCAAGTTGACACCGTTTTCCAACATACGGTTAACACTGTTACAACCGCCGCCGCCGACACCAACTACTTTAATATTAACTACGGGTGGATCACCAAAAAGGTCCTCCACTTGTTTGGTAGTTTTTAATTCGACTGCGGTTTCTAATTCATAACTCATATTTTGTCTCCAATTAAATTTTAACGATTTTTTATCAAATTGTAAAACATATTTTACGGATTTTTATCAGTCGATAATTTGATACTAGATAACAAACTATCGAACAACGAAATCAAAGCATACCCCATGAAAGCCATCAACAGCACCATTAAATAATGGACTTCATTGGTCAGCTTCTCCATGCCAAACGTACCCGGGAAATAAACCACTAAGAATACCGAAAGCGTTAACATCACGGCATACATGACACCGCGGAATGGATTGGAAGGTTGAATCATACGGAACAACATCGCAAAGCCCGTAGTTAACACCGCATAGATTGTCATCGTGCTGAAAGTGCCATCGTTGCTCAAATCGAAAATGTCAAAGAACCTAAAAATTAACAATGCCCCGACAAAGATGACCGCCACACTGGCTGCGGATAAAGCAGTCTTAATGATGTTAAACATGAACCGCCCTTGAATTTGCTGACTGTTCCGCTCTAATGCCAACATGAATGCTGGGATACCAATTACCATGCATTCCAAAATCAACAAGTTTTGCGTATTGAAAAAGTACGTACCATTGTTCGTAAAAATACAAATAATCGTCAACATGATGGTCAACAATGTTTTGAACAAAAATAACGATGACGATTTTTGCACGTTGTTAACAACACGGCGCCCTTCCAAAACCACTTTCGGCATACTGGAAAAATTACTATCCAACAAAACCAACTGCGAAACGTTGCGTGCGGCTTCACTTCCCGAAGCCATAGCAATTGAACAATCGGCTTCGCGCAAAGCCAAAATGTCATTAACACCATCACCGGTCATTGCCACCATCCGTCCATTATTTTTGAATTCTTTAATTAACAATAATTTTTGTTCTGGTGTAACACGACCAAAAATGGTGTATTCTTTCGCCGCAGTACGGACTTCATTATTCGACAAACCGTGCAAGGAAATGTATTTTTCCGAACCGACAACCCCGGCACGACGGGCAACTTCGCTAACGGTAATCGGGTTATCACCAGAGATAATACGAATGTCTACCCCGTTATCAGCAAACCATTTAATCGTACGTGGTGCTTCGCGACGAATATTATCTTGCAAGGTGATCAATGCCACGGGTGATACGGTACTCGGCAAAGTCTCATCTTTAATTTCACCCGTGCAACGTCCAATTCCCAACACACGATAACCTTGGCTAGCAAATTTAGTGATTACCGTATTTAACTTAGTCCCAATGTCACTGAAAATAAATTCTGGTGCACCCATCACAAAAGTGCCTAAACCAGAACCAAAGGTCACCGCCGACATTTTTCGTGCGGATGAAAACGGCATAATCTTTTTGGCTTTATAAGCACATTCTTGCCCGAAATAATCTTTCATAGCTAAGGAAGTTTGATTATTATCTTCCAAGGCATACAACATGGATGACATCACCCGATTGAAATCGATTTTTTTGCCGTCATTTTTAATGGCAACCACATCAACCACTTTCATCGTGCCATCGGTAATTGTTCCCGTTTTATCCAAGCAAAGTGTGTTAACACGTGCCAACATTTCGATACAATAAAGTTCACGCACCCAAGTATTTTCTTTACCTAAATTGATGACACCAACCATCAAAGCCATTGACGACAATAAGAACATGCCCGCGGGAATCATACCCAAAATTGCACCACTGGTTTGTGAAATAATTTTCAAAACATTGTATGGAGCAATCTCGGTTAATGTGATGATTTGTAAGGCAATCAAAATCGCCGACAAAATCATGATAAAGATACCAATGACTTTAATGACCGATTTTAAGGAATTAAACAATTCGGAACGCGGTGCAACATAGCGGCTGGCATTGTGTGCCACACTTTGGATGTAATTATCTTTACCAATTTTAGTAACGTGGTATTTACCAGTTCCGCTGACCACGAATGAACCCGCCAACAAACGATCACCTGCTTTCTTTTGCACGGGAACAGATTCACCAGTTAACAAACTTTCATTGACTTCAAGCACACCTTCCATCAAGACACCATCGGCTTGAATTTGTCCGCCCGCCGCCAAAAGCACGATATCGTCCAAAACCAAATCTTCGGGTAAAATAATTTGCTTTTGACCTTCGCGCCAAGCGGTTACTTTGGAAGATGCCACAATCGTCAATTTTTCGATGGTAAACTTAGCCCGTAATTCTTGAAAAATTCCAATTGCCATGTTCGCACCAAAGATTAACAAGAATAACAAACTGGAAACACCAATCGGCGTAATGCCATTTTCTGTATCTTCAAAAATTTCAGCCGGAATACTTGGTTGTAAAATTGTAAGTGCGTAAATCAAAACTCCGCCAATAATTAAAGCCAAGATATTGTAAAACGTAAAAATGTTCGTAAGGAAAATTGCGCCAACCGATTTTGTTGTACCACGTTTAACATAGTTCACCAAGCAATCATCAATTCGGCTTTTAACTTGCGTCGCGGTTAAACCAGTCTCTAAATTTGGTGCATAGCGTTCGGGTTTCGTCGGTGGAGTTTTTTTCCACGTTCTGACAAATTTACGCTTGTATGCGTTGACAACCCGACGCGGCTGATTAGTAAATACCGTTTCAGGCACAGGTGCCAGTGATCCCATTGTCTCCATGGGGAATAGTTTACCATAATTATCACTTTCTAGCAAACAGAGTTTCCAATTTGTTTTGGTTGTAAACCAACATAATCGGACGACCATGCGGACACAAAGGTACATTTTTGGTGGTAAAATAATTTTTCAAGAACGCATCAATTTGCACCGACGATAAGACATCCCCCGCTTTAATACTTGCCTTGCATGCCGCAGTTGCCACACGGTGTTTGATTAAGTCACTGAGGTTGTCATTGACTACGGCTTTGTCATTTAACAAGACCGTCATAAAATCTTTTAAGGAAGCATTTGCCATCATGGCTGGGACTGCTGAAACGCGAATTGCATTATCACCGAATTCATCGCAGTCAAAACCAAAGTCGACCAGTAACGGTTTTAACTCGGTAAAACGTACCAACTCTTTCGGAGTTACCGACATCATCAATGGTGTCAATAAAATTTGCGACTGGACACTGCGTTGGTCAATTTCAGCACAGAAGCGGTCATAATTCATTCGCTCTGCCATTGCGTGTTGGTCAATGATTAACAACGCATCTGCCGTACGAACCAAAAGATAGGTATCAAACACCTGCCCCAAAATCGTAAAAGTTTGCGGCAAAACACTGGTTTGGGTAGCCGAAACTGGCGTGACAAAATCAATACTGTTCAAAATATTTGGTGCTGACTTAACCGCATCAGCATTGTCATTGAACAAATCCAAAGATTGCATGACGACCGTAGTCGATTCAGTTTTGTTAGGATTGAACGAATGTCCCATTTGCGGCAAAGGCGTAGCTGATATAGAATTTGCTGCATCCGCTTTTTCGTTCGTAGTTTTAGCAACATTTGGCTTGCTTACAGACTCAGCAGTTGGTTTGGTTAACTCTGTAATCTGCGTCAAGAAATATGCTTCCATGGTTTGGGTAATTGCTTGCCGTACAAAGTGAATCATGCTGTCACGGTCGTCAAAACGCACTTCACGTTTTTGTGGATGAACGTTCACGTCCACACGGTCGGCAGCCACTGTAAAATGCAAAACAAAGATGGGATATTCTTTCATCGGCAAATAATTGCCCATGGTTTCATTGATGACTGTCGCAATCAAACCACCATTAACAACACGCCCATTGATGATAACAATTTGTCGGTCTTTATTGACTTTGGATAAACTGAGATTGGAAATAAAACCATCGACCGTAAGACCTTCAGCCCTTTCTTTCACGGCAACTAAATTATTGGTATCAATGTTGTAAATTTGTTGCATAGCCGCCGCCAAGCCTTGCCCACGATAATCAAGTAATAATTGGTGGTCAACATAATAACGCAAATGCAACTCGGGGTGCGCAAAAACAATTTCGTGAATAACTTGCGTGACATGGTTCTTTTCAACATTGGCACTACGCAAAAACTTTTTACGCGCAGGTGTATTATAAAATAAATTTGCCACCCGCACGGTTGTACCGTTATTGCCACCCGTGTATTGTTGTTCGCTATCTTGGTTAATTGCCACAGCGTATTCTTGTTTGGCGGGCTTAGATGTAAAAGTCACTTTTGCCACCGAAGCAATCGAAGCCAACGCTTCCCCGCGGAAACCCAGTGATGTAATATGGTCAATGTCAGAAGCTCGTTCAATCTTACTGGTTGCATGTGGCATGAAAACTTTGGGCAATTCTTTTTCCGCCACACCTTCACCATCGTCGGTAACAATAATTTCGTCAATTCCGCCGTTGGTGATTTGCACCGTAATCTGCTTAGCATGGGCATCCAAAGAGTTTTCCAATAACTCTTTCACAATTGATGCCGGGTTCTCAACGACTTCGCCTGCCGCCAAGCGGTTATAAATTGCTGGTGGTAAAATGTTAATGACTTTCATTTGCTTCCCTTTCTTTCATGATTTTTTTTGCGTTTTGGATAATTACTTCGGGCAATCCCGACAACTGCGCAACTTCAGCACCAAAACTGTTTTGTTCTTCGCCTTTCACCACTTTGTGTAAAAAGACGATTTGACCATTGATGCTCGACGTTAAAACTTTGTAATTTTGGACTTGGGTGTATGTACGACCCAATTCAATCAATTCGTGGAAATGGGTGGCGCACAAAGTCTTACTGCCGATTTGTTCAATGATGTATTGTAAAATTGCTTTCGCCAAAGCATAGCCATCGTTAGTACCCGTACCACGACCGATTTCATCTAACAACAACAGACTGTCTTTGGTGGCATTGTGCACAATGTTAGAAACTTCATTCATTTCCACCATAAAAGTTGATTTACCCGTCATCATATCGTCACTGGCACCAACACGGGTAAAGACGCGATCAGTTAAAGGAACATTGGCACGATTACATGGTACAAACGACCCGAAGTGTGCCATGATAACATTCAGCGCCACAGTCTTCATGAACGTAGACTTTCCCGCCATATTCGGACCAGTAATTAACATGGTGGTATTTTCACGATCAAGGTTACAATCATTGGCAATAAATTCGTTAGTTGGTAAAATATTTTCCAAAACAGGATGTCGTGCACCATCCAAATGTAAAATACCATCCGCATTGATTTCTGGACGCACCCATTGATTTTTGCACGCAAGATAAGCCAAGTTCGCCAAGACATCAATGTTGGCAACAGCGGCAGCATCTTGTTGAATAACGGGGATTTGGTTTTGCACCGCGGTAATAATTTCGGCGAACAAAGTTTGTTCCATTTTAATGGCTTCACTGGATGCGGATAAAATTTTACTTTCAATCTCACGTAATTCATCGGTTGTGTAACGTTCGGTGTTTGATGTGCTACCCTTACGAACGTAACGGTATGGCATTTGCTTAACTGCATTCATGGGAAGTTCTATGTAATAACCCGCCACACGATTGTATGCCACCTTTAATTTGTCCACCCCAGTTTCGGCACGTTCTTTTTTCTCCAACGCTATTAACCATTGTTTTCCCAAAGTTCCAGCATTACGCAATTCGTCCAACTTAGCATTGTAACCATCATTGATAAAATTGCCTTCACTTAAAATGGTTCTGGGTTCTGGTTTAATCGCACGCAACAATAACGCACGCAAGGCTTTCAATGAATCCAACTGCGCCCCAAGTGTGGTTAATAACTTAGCGTGACAATTTTGTGCAACAAAATTTTTAACTTGTTCAACCAAGACCAAACAGTCGGCAAAATTCAACATATCTTTGGGATTGACGTTACCATTGGCAACTTTACCGCAGAAACGTCCCAAATCATTAAACTTGTCCAATATCTCGCGTAAGGCTTGACAGCAAACCGAATTGTCGACCAACTCTTGAATTGCATCTTGACGTTCGGTAATCAAAGCCGCTTTTTTCAATGGTGCAGTCACCCATTCCGCCAACATGCGTGCACCCATTGGGGTTTCAGTTTTATCCAACACAGACAACAAACTACCCGCTTTGGTATTGTTACGATATGACAAAACAATTTCTAACGTGTCACGCGCAATCTTATCCAAGACCATATAATTCTCATCACGCACCAAAGTAATCTTAGTAATATTGGATAACTTGTTTTTGGCGGTCATCAAAAGATATTCCAATAATGCCCCTGCCGCATTAACCAAGGGCGAATTTTCGGGTAAGTCAAATACTTGGGTGGTATTAAGATTAAAATATTTTTTCACGGTTTGGGTGGCTTGTTTGGTTACAAACGCATAACCAAAATGTTTTTTAGTAATGACTTCTTTGGGACGAATACGGGAAACCGCATTATCATAAGTGTCAAATTGTGCTACGTAAAATTCACCCGTCATGATATCTGCCCATGCCGCGTAAACCGTTGGCGTATTGTCTACTTCATAAATACTGGCAACAAAGTTATTGCTATCCGCGTTTAACATGGCATCGTCAATAACAGTACCGCTGGTAATCACACGAATCACATCACGGTTGATTAAGGTCTTGCCGTTTGGTTCTCCCAACTGTTCCGCGATTGCCACTTTGAAACCCAGTTCAACTAATTTCTTGATGTACAAATTCGCGGCATGATATGGTACACCGCACATCGGGGCTTTTTCTTCCAAACCGCACGAACGACCAGTCAAGGTTAATCCAATCGCAGACGAAACTTGCTTGGCATCATCGAAAAAGATTTCGTAAAAATCACCTAAACGGTAAAACACAATACAGTCGGTATATTGTGCTTTTAATTCTAAGTATTTTTTCATTGCGGGCGATAGAGCCATATTTTCACACTCCTTTAACGTTCCATTTTACGACATTTTTCGCATGATTTCAACCAACTTTGTGGCACGTGCTTTACGTGTTCTAAATGGCACTTGCCCTTCCATTTTATCCGCCGCAGTTCCCGAACGATTACTGTACGGGAAAATGTAAGCCGCACTAAATTTGATTTGTTCCACGACTTTAACCGTTTCCGCAAAGTCTTCATCGGTTTCACCGGGGAAACCACAAATAATGTCGGTCGTAATATGAATGTCGGGAATATATTCCCGCAGCAATTTAACTTTGTTCAGATAATCCGCTACGGTATATTTGCGATTCATCAATTTCAAAATTTTGTCGCAACCACATTGTAATGGTAAATGAATATCATGGGCAATTTTCGGATAAGCTGCCATCACCTTAATGGTTTCAATGTCAAAATCCTTGGGATGGGCTGACAGAAAGTGTAAAGTAAAATCACCCGATTGTTGGGCTAACTCTGCCAGTAATTGTGGAAAGTTGGGGTACGCGTTGACGTTTTGTCCTAATAAATAAATATCCTTCGCGGTGTCTTTAACTTGGTTAAATTCCGCCATAATTTCGGCAAGCGGTCGAATGCGTAATTTCCCACGCACGAACGGGACAATACAATAACTGCAATAATTTTCACAACCGTACGTAATGTCAATGTAAGCGGTAGCCGTCGGTTCGGCTGGTAACTGTTGCAATGCGACACCCAGTTTTTCCACCACGCTCATCGCATCATCAGTACCCAATAAAATGTCCACCCCGTTAATTTTACGTTTCGCCGACAAACACCCTATCACGGCAATTATCAAATTAGGCTTTTGTTGTTTCAATTGTTTCGCCAAAGCAATGTGTGACAAAATTTTTTGTTCGGCGGTATTCCGCACGCAACAAGTATTAAAAATAATCGCATCGGCTTCCGTATCATTTTTAGCAACGGTATGCCCCGCCGCCAATAACTGCTGTGTGATTTTGGCAGCAGTATTCACGTTCATTTGACAACCGTAATTCTTTAGTACAAATTTCATAGATTATGACAGTTTAACACAAAATAACTTGTGTCCAAACCAATAAAAATCTTTCGCAAAATTTTATTAACCGCAGTCATTGCCTTAGTGGTTTTGGCAATTGGTGGCGGCATCGGCTTTGCTTTGATTTGGCACAGTGAAACTCTTGACACCGACCGCTTAACTAGCCTAGCCAAAACTGTGACGTTTTACGACAGCGAACAACAAACAATTGATACCCAAAACAGCAAAAAATATTGCTATTTTGACCAAATCAGCTCTAATTGTGTCAACGCGTTTATTGCGGTTGAAGACAAAAATTTTTATCAACATCACGGTCTTTCTTTGCCGCGGATTGCCAAAGCATTTACTAATAATCTCGCGGCGGGATATTCCAAAGAAGGTGCCAGCACCATCACCCAACAATTGGTTAAGAATACTTATTTAACCAACGAAAAAACTTTACAACGTAAAATGCGCGAAGCAATTTTAGCCTTAAAGGTCGAACAAAATTTTAGCAAAGACCAAATTATCGAATTGTATTTGAATGCGATTTATTTCGGGAACAACATCTACGGCATTGCCAATGCCAGTGAATTTTATTACAACAAGACACCCGCCGAATTAACCGTGGCGGAAGGTGCGGGTTTAGCCGGCATGATTAAAAACCCGAGCAAGTACGACCCACTCACCCACCATGATAATTTTGTCGGACGAGCGCACTTAGTGTTGCGTTTAATGCACGACCAAAACCTAATTACGGATAGTGTCTATGAAGATGCACTGACCGAGCCATTAACCATCAACACACCCGAGAATTTATGGTTAGGCACTAATTACCAAACCATGGCATTAAAAGAAGCATCCCAAATCTTAAACCTCAGCGAAACCGACATTATCAATTACGGTTATCAAATTGATACCTATTACGAACCCGACAAACAGCAATTATTGTTTGATGCAATGAACGAACCCGAATATGCCTTGACGGGTGAAAAGTTTGCACTGTTATCCGCACCAAATGGTCAAGTCCAAGCCCTTTGGGCATCAACCCCAACCTTGCTGACGGCACGCCGTAATTTTGGCAGTGCGATGAAACCCTTATTAGTTTATGCACCCGCTTTGGAATTAGGAGTGATTCAACCCGCCAGTATCATTGATGACAGTCCACTTATTGATACGGATTTTAACCCCAAAAATTCGGACGGCAAATATCACGGTCCAGTTTCCGTTCGTGAAGCCGTGGTGCACAGTTACAACATTCCTGCGGTCAAAATTCTGAACGCCACAACAATAGAAAACGCCACGTCAATCGCCAACAAAATGGGTTTACATTTACAAGACGAAAACCTTTCCATGGCACTGGGCAACACTAATTTAGGCACAACTTTTTTAGAACTGGCTGGCGGTTATCAAACCATTGCCAACCAAGGTAAATATGCTCCCGCACGTTTTATTCGCAGTATTCGCGACCGCAACGGACACACTGTCTATTTTGATTTAACCAATAAATACAACTACGCACCACAAGCCATTACTCCCGACACCGCGTACTTGCTAACCGATATGTTGGTTGAAACGGCACGCACTGGTACTGCCCGCAAATTGGCAACATTAAACACCGAAATCGCCGCCAAGACAGGGACGACCGAACGTGAAAATGCCGATACCAATACCGACGCAACTTTGGTATCGTATACCCCACAAAACGTTTTGATTGTTTGGCACGGTAATGCCAGCATGAAACCAACCGACGATTTACCCCGTGGTGCGAATGGTGGTGGTCGTTTAGCCAATGCCGCCAAACAAATTCACAGTGTTATCAGTAACCCCAACGAACACTTTATTTGCCCGCCTTCGGTGAAAACCGTACGCTTGGATACCTTGGATTACCAAAACGGAACATTACGGTTAGCCAGTCCCACAACCCCAGATTACGAAACCACCACCGCCTTGTTTGCCAGTCGTTACCAACCCACCACTGTATCCGAAAATTATTTAATCACTACACCTACCATCATTGACGGCAAATTGACTGACCAAAACACGGCACAAATTTGGTTCGATGTGTTACCACACCAAACATATGAAATTTATAAAAACGATGTACTGCAAGCCGTTATTCGCCATAAAACTGGTACTTATACGTTTACCGACAAAAACCCACAGCCTAGTAATACATATTCGGTTGTTGCCAGCCTTAACGGCGAAAACCCACAACCCAGTAACCAAATTGTATTGCGTTTACCTAAGGGCGAAACATTGTCTACCAAAACCAGTAAAGCGGTTGAAACCAAACGTGTTCCGTGGTATTTTTAATCAATGGAGTATTTGAACGACGCAGGACTGCTGATTGAACAACCCGACGATTTATACAAGGTTTCCAGTGATGCGGCGGCGTTAGGTAATTTCGTGCAATGTCAACCAAACGATACTGTGATTGATGTCGGTTGCGGAACGGGTGTACTAACTTTATTGATTGCTTTTAATCATAAACCGCGTGAAATTATTAGCGTTGACATTAACGCCGCCGCGGTCAAGCAATTACAAAAGAATTTGTTAATTAACCAAGATAAATTAACTGCCACCCATTTTACGCCGTTACATGCTGATGCTCGTCAATTACATACCATGCTGAACAACAAAGTTGCCGATGTCATGGTTTGTAATCCGCCCTACTTTACTAACGGCAAAAAACCACAAAACGAACACATCAACTTAGCCCGCCATGCCGACACACTTTCTTTGGACGACTTAGCCACATTGTGTACCAAAAACGTTAAATACGGCGGAATCGTGTATTTCTGTTACCCCGCCAATCAAATAGCTAAGGCAATTACAATTTTTGAAAATCACGATTTTCGGATCAAAGACATCAAGTTACTATCCAATCACAAAGGAGTTTATCTGGCAATTTTCCGCGCGAAAAAAGGTGGCGGACATCATACTACTCTGCTTGTTTGAAAAAGTATTCGCGATAAGGACACTTTTCACATTCGCCATGTCCTTGGGCATCGACACTGCAAATCTTCTTCATGGCGTGGTCAATTTCTTGCACGGCTTGTCGTCCCTTTAAGTGATTTAGGTTAATTGCCCCACTGGCTAACGAAAGCATTTCATTGCCCGACTGTTGCACAATACAAGCAAAAATTTCGTAATCTAAATCAATTTTGGTTTGCAAACTGTATTCGGTTAAATTACCAGTAATTTTCAAAACCTTGTTGACTCCGTCAATCACCAAAGACAACATTAAACCCTTTGCGGTTAACGAATGTTTCAACCGTAAATGTGTTCCGTTTTCCAATGGTCGAATTTCAATGAACCCTGCCACAGCACCCGTGCGGTCATAAAGAATGATGTTTTTAATATATACTGCCATTGCCATAGCATAGCAAAATACGTTAACAATATTTGCGCGAAATTGCACTGATTTTCGCATATTCTGTCGGAGTGATTTGTTCGGGGCGTAAAGTTACTGCAATGCCCGCTTCGGTTAAAATTTGAGTTGTAACCATTTTATCAAGATTTAATGCTCCCGATAACGCATTCAAAATCGTTTTACGACGGGCGGCAAAAATTCCTTTCAGCAATTTGCCCATTGCCAAATCATTAGGTTGACCATTCTTTTTCAAGCAGACAAACGCACTGTCAATTTTGGGTTGTGGAGTAAACAATGTGCGTGGGACAGATTCAAGAATTTTACATTGAGCTTGTAGTTGGCAACTGACCGATAACGCGCCGTAAAGTGATGTACCCGCTGGCGCTACAATCCGTTCCGCAACTTCATCCGCCACTAACACGTTCAATTCCAGACAATTAGGCAAAGATAAAAATTGCATGATTAACGGCGTGGTAATGTAATACGGCACATTTGCAATCAAACGGAACGGCGGCAAATCACTGAAATCATGTTTTAACGCATCCTCACAAATCAACTGAACATTTTTGTATGGTTGCAAACGTTCGGACAAAATTGCGGTCAAACGTTGGTCAATTTCCAAACTGTAAACTTGGCAACCAGTTTCCGCCAAAACTTGGGTCAAAGTTCCCGCACCCGAACCGACCTCTACCACTACGTCCGTGGGTTGCACATTTAATTTTTTCACCAAAGCACGCAAAAAATTCAAGTCATAAATAAAATTTTGTCCTAATGATTTCTTGTACGCAAATTCCACTTGAATATTTTACCACACTGTGATAGTATAAGATAGTTTATTTTGCAGAAGATAAACTCACACCAATGAAACACTTTCTACCAA
>CAZXAV010000014.1:0-11043 GCA_964638195.1 uncultured Prevotella sp.
GAATCCCGACCGCGTGGCGTTGTACAAAGCCGCCGCTTCCGAAGAAAAACCCGACGTTGTGGCGTCACGCTTGTTGGAAGGTCGGGTCGCGATTTTCGTTGACGGCAGTCCCGTCGTGCTGACCATTCCGCATTTATTTTTGGAAAACATCCAAAACAGCAACGACTATTACAGCGGGAATGCGGGTGTCACCATGAAGCGCACCATCCGTTTGTTGGGCAGTATGATTGCGATTTTGTTGCCGGGTTTTTTCTTGGCGGTCAGTCTATACCATTTGTCAATTATCCCATTGAACACCTTAGCCACGATTGCGAACTCAACTGAAAACGATTTGTTTCCACCCATTATCGAAATGATTATCGTGATACTGCTGTTTGAAATTATTTATGAAGCCACGTTAATCATGCCCAAACACATCAGTTCCGCCACCAGTATTATTGCTGTATTTGTGGTGGGCGAAGTCGCGGCTTCGGTCGGTTTGTTGTCTGCACCCACCGTTTTAATCGTGGCAATTTCGGGTATCACTTCTTACATCATGCCGAACATGTTAGCCCAAATCAGTGTGCTGCGTTTCATTTTCTGTTTAATTGGTGGGTTCTTAGGTTTGTACGGTTTGGTCGCGGGTTTTATCGTGTTGTTAGTTTATACCGCGGGCATTGACCATTACGGGTCACCTTATCTGGCACCGTTTGCGCCCTACATTCCCGACGACCAAAAAGACGCGTTGGAAAAAGTACCCTTCCCCGAAATGATTGAACGCCCGCACAGCATTCCCAACCGCAACCCAATCCGTCAACGACCAATGGAGGACGAACATGAATAATCGACACCACCAAGCCATCAATTTACGCCAACTGTGTCTGGGGTACTTTTTGTACAGCACCGCCATCAAAGTGCTGACTTTGCCGTCGGCATTAGCCACAACGGCGGGTAACTGGGCGTGGGTTTCCGCCTTGCTAGGTGTGGTCTTTGAATTAGTTTTGGTGGTCATTGCCAGTCTGATTTTGAAATTTACCGACAACCAAAACAAATTCTTCCGCGTGCTATGTTGGGTACTGCTGCCCGTAATTGTCATTGAAATTGCCACCACCGCCATGCAAATTTACCGTCTAGCCTACACCGATTTGTTTACCAATCTGGGAATTACAGTTTTTGTGATTACCATGGTGGCTTTGGGTTTGTTCTTCTTAACCCGTCAACCGCGTGCCGTTTTCCGTGCGGGCGAAATTCTGTGGCTGTTCTTTGCCCTCGGTTTAATTCTGGCAATCATTCCCACCTTGTACAACATTAAAGTGAATTGGCACGATTTGGTTCGCGGTGATGCTACGCAAATTGTTCCCGCCACCGCGATGCATTTGTGCTGTTTTGAATCAGCGGTCTTCGTGTTGGCATTTGGTTCAGAAACACGCAAAACTAACCGCGACCTTTGCCGTTTGAATTTGACCGCCCTACTATGCGGTATCGGTTACGTCGCTTTCATGATTTTGTTCATTTTATTGTTCGGCAGTCTAACCAAGCACCAAACCATGGGCTTGATTGACATAACCACCGCCGCCCAATTCATTACCAGTTCGGGCAGCTTGGATTGGCTGATTGCGACCGCGATTTTGGCGGCACTGGTGTTACGTTTCGGTGTCCAATTAGTTGCGGTCGTGACTTTACTAAAAAGGGGGTTAAACCGTCAATGATTAAACGCACTTTGCATTATCTATGGGGTAAAAAATTTGTGTTCCTATTATTAGCCTTGGTTTTGATTTTGTTGCCAAACACGATTGGTCACGACTTGCAAGTCCGCACCACCACGATTCTCAGCGAAATAACCATCCAACGCACACCCGACGGTATTGAAATTACCGCACAAAAATTCAAACCGTCCGCGGGTTCGGACAGTATCAATTTTGAAACTGTGACCTACCAAGGCACCGACATCCGCACCATGTTGAACGATGTGTCTTTGGCACACTGCACCAGTATCAAATTCAACGGCGAACCCGATTTAGCCATCTTGCATGATTTGTATCACTTCCGCGATTTACGCGGCAATACCCCCGTTAACGACGGCGCCACCATTGGTGATTTACTTAAAAATCAAGATTATTGTTGTCGATAATTTTCGGGGTGCACAAATTCAACCCACCCGATAGCACCATTACCAAACTGGGGAACAGCGCATTGGTCAAATCCAACAAGAACCAACGCCAAATGGTTACCAACAACAAGCCCGTAAACACAATTTGGTAAATGATAAATAAATGGTCGGCTTTCCACATCTGTTTGGCTTCGACGCGGATAATCATGTTACCCACATAATAAATCACAAAACTTAAACCCAAAATGAACACCACGGGGAATAACAAATGATACCACGGGTTTTCGTGCGACCCGAGTGGCGTAGCGCTGTTCAAACCTAAATCATTTTTGAACGCATAAAAATTCATGAACAAATACATGCAACACGAAAACAGCAAACCCAACGCAGAAATAATCTTCATAATCACAATTGCCTTGTTAGAAATACGGCGACGGTGTTTAGCCATATTAAAATGATACATCAATTAACGCAGTGTGTACAGTAGAATAAATGTAAGTTTTGACTTGATAATTGGGAATGGCTTGGGCATACAAACGCAACTGCTCGCGGTATTTGGTGACTAATTTCTCACGCGGCAAACGGGTGGTTTTGTAATCCACGATAATGGCTTCCGTGCCTTTGACCGCCAACAAGTCCATAATCCCTTGCACAATCGTGTTGTCTTGTAAGTACAAAAACGGCAATTCGCGGTAGACCGTGTAACCGTCTACCAAGTCGGCGACCGCGGGTGGTAATTCCCCGTACTGGATTTGGCGGTGGTACGCCGTCCCAAATTCTTTACCACCTTCCCCGTCAAATTTCATGGGTGCAACATAATCTTGGAACGGTTCTGCGGCGGTAGCCAAAGCGGTAACACTTTGTTTGACCAACACGTCGGGATGCCCCACCGTTTGGCACGTGGTAATTTTCGGCGGCTTCACCGCAGTCTTCGTTTCAACCACGGGTGACGGATCGACGGTGCCGCGTTCCACTACCCCCAACGGGTTAATCAAATCCAACATCGAATCGGGTCGAATGGCATAAGGGTCACGCTGCCAACACCCTACCAGATAAAGTTTTTCTTTGGCACGAGTCAAAGCCACGTACAACAAGCGTTTCATTTCTTCCAAGCGAACGGCTTGTTGGTATTTGGCAATCCCTAAACGTAAGATCGGACTTTTGCGGACATAATTTTCGGTATCGGCGGAAAACACGCAAATCCCTAATTTTTTATCCATTACTATTTTACCGATTTGATTGCGACGTGCGAATGATGAGCCGAGATTAAACAAAATTACCATCGGGAATTCCAAGCCTTTGGAATGGTGAATCGTCATTAACTTAACCGCGTTCGTGGTATGCGCCCCCACGTTGACTTCGATTTTCACCAATTCATGTTCAATCAAATATAGGTAACGTGCCACGGTATCAAAGTCACTGACACCCCGAATCGCACCCAAGTACGCAGTCACGACCGGAATTTCCAACATACCAAACTGGGTTGCGGCTTGCGTCAAAACATCATAGGTTGATTGCGTACGTCCCAGTTGACGGTACTCTGCCAAAACCGCATCGCACTCCGCCACTTTCTGGGCTAAGTCTTTTCCGACTTTTCCCAAACGAATATGTGCCAAATCGTCGTTGGAACAATGGAACAAATTTTGCAACACAATGTACCGTGGCAGTTCGTTGGTCGGGTTCATCGCGGCAAATAAAAAGTGGTTTAACAAAATAATTTCGGGCTCGCTTAAAGCATTGGTATTACGGTCAATCACACAAGGCACGCCGCGTTCCACCAAATAAGTTTGCAACTCAATCAAGGGGTCACTGGTTTCCGCCAAAACCGCAATGTCTTGCAATGGACGTGCGGCTTGTTTGATTTGTTGGTAGACCAATTCCATTTGCGAAATAGCATCTTCCGCGGTTTCGATTTTCACCGTTTGTTGGTCTTCCGCCGCTTTGATTTTATCGTCCAACGGGAACTTGTGTTTGCTTTCGTAATCGTGCATCAGTTTCGTCATGACGTGATTCACAAAACGCAAGATTGGCTGTTCACTGCGGAAATTTTGGTTGAGTCGGATGGCTTCGACCAAAGTTTCGGTAATCATTGCATCAAACAATTCGGGTTCACATTCGCGGAAACCATAAATACTTTGCTTGACGTCACCCACGATACAGAAAAATTTATCGTCACCACGCAAGATGTTGATAATCTTAAACTGTACGGGGTTAGTGTCCTGCCCTTCGTCGACGAAAATGTATTTGTATTGTGCACGGATGGACTCCACTGCTTCGGGATTCGCCAACACTTTCAAGGCGTACTTTTCCAAATCGTTGTAATCTAACTTTTTGTATTCGGTTTTTTTCGCACTGTACGTTTCATCAAAGATTTGGACCAACTTTAATAATTGTTGCACGATTTGTCGGTCGGCTTGAATGTCCGCTTGAATTTGGGCAAGCGGGAATTTGAATTCTGCGGAAAGACGTTTACAAACTTTATCGCGGAAATCTTCGCGTAACGCTTTGAAATCGTCGTACAAATCAAAATCGGGTTCTTTTTTCAGTTGTGTGAATGTTAAGTCTAATTTTTGGAAATCGGCGTAAGTTTTGGCATTGATAATTTGATTGGCAAGGTTTACCACAAAATCAATTTGGGGCGAAACGTGATTGAATTCAATAAATAATTGACGATACCTTGCCGCAATCTGTCGGTAATCATCCATTAAAGCCCGCACCGCTAGATTGCGATCGACATCGGGTTCGTATGCCACCAAAGCCGTATCCCGCAACCAAGTTGCACGGTCTTCGCGGGTTTCCAAAAAATTATGGATTGCAAAAATTGATTTGCGTAAGTCATCCAAACGGCGGCTGGCGGCAAACAAATCCACCGCCGCGGCAACTTCGTCATAATGATCCAAGACAACTTGGTCAAAAATTGACGTTTTTAGTTTCTCGCTTTCAATCGCATCCATGACCGCAAAACTGGGGCTGACTTCCGCAACCGTAAACCACGAACGCACCAAACTGGCACAAAAACTGTGGAAAGTGCCAATCGCCGCCGCTTGTAATTCGGTGGGCGAAAAACGCTCCCCCAACTGGACACTCAACTGCTTCTTCAATTTTTGGCGCATGTCTTGTGCCGAAGCATCGGTAAACGTCAGTACCAATAACTGGTCAAACCGACTGTTGCCAATTTTAATGATTTGGGCAATACGGTTGATAATGGTCGTCGTTTTACCACTGCCCGCGCTCGCCGAAATCGCAATTTTGTTCGACGACGAATCAATGACTTTTTGTTGGTCAATGGTCGGCTTACTCATGGCTCACCTCCGCAAAAGTTTTGAAAGACACGTTTTTGATTCTCGCGTCGCGGTAGTTGGTTTCCGCTTGCGAACATAACGCTTTGACGGGACAATATTTACAAGTACCTTTCATTACCGCTTGGGCTGCGACATCCCCCGCGATAATTTTTTCCACCGCAGTATCAACCAAATGATTAGCATGTTGACACATCTTGGCAATCACATCCGCCGGCACGTAACAGCGGGCGGTTTCACTCAGCAACGCGGGCGGAAACAAATCTTTGTAATCTTGGTCCACAAAGCCCTTAATTAAAAATTTCTTTTTGTCGGTCGCATACCCACTGGTTAATGGTAAGTACCCCGCCCCAGCCAGCACCCCCATGTTGGATAACGCACTGGCATACACGGGCAACTGTAATTTATTCCCCAAATAGATACATTTCGGAACGCTGTCGGTAACATCACCCGTCTTGTAATCCAAAACACAAAAAGCATGCTGTCCGTTACCTAAATCAGCAAGATCAACACGATCAACCCGCCCCACCAAAGTCAACCCGTGGGCTAACGGACGTTTAACTTCTTTTTCCACTTCGGTCTTGCATTGGAATTGACCAGTGGCAAAGATTTGCGATAACTCTTGCAAAATGAAACGGATTTCTTTGGCAATGTTTTTCGTCAGTGGCGGATAATCACAAGCCAATTCCGCTACCCCCACCGCGACCGCTTTTTCTAAATCATAATGGATAAAATACTCTTGCAATGCCGTGTGAATTGCCGAACCCACCGTGTTGGCTTGCAAACGATGTAACGGACGCGGACGCAACCGTAAACCGTTTTGCATAAAGTTCAAACGCGGACAAGTGTAATATCGTTCCAACAAAGTTGTTTTGACATGTCCATGCGGAAAGAACAACTCACGTCCCACCGTCAAGGGAGTTTGGTCGTCGCACCAACGGAAACTGTAATACGGTTCGTAAGCCACCGCGTCAAATTCTTCGTTTGTGCCCGACAAAGTCACTTGCGTGGTGGCTACCGTTTTTAATAGTTCGGCATGGCGGTAATTGCGTAAACGTTGCAAAGTCGGGGTTGGTGTAATTTCAGTACCCACCAAATCGGCTTCTTGCAAAATGTCATCATCGGACTGCCCTTGGGGGAAATTTTCTGCGGTACAATTCGCAATGAACAAATACTGGACCCGACTGGGCGCCCATTCATTAACGGGGGCAATCAACACGCGGTCAATGTATTGCGGAATTTTGGAAACCTTGGTCGCACTGCACAAGGTCCAAAACAGTGAAATGAATTCGCGTAAATTAAACGGTTGTGCTCCGTAATCGGCGGCAATTTGGTCCAAAATAGTTTGCAATTTTTCGTCCGTGGTCAAGGCTTTTAATTGGTTACAAAGTGCAACCGTATCTTTCACTGCCGCCAGTTTTTTGATTTCGGGCACAGCCCGCGCACGCAAGTCGGCTTTGATAATGCGGTTTTCCAAATCATACACTGTTTCTTCCGCCACCCCACTGCATTGGTTGAACAACACCGCAACCGTGTTTTCGGTATCGTCATTGGCAAGCAATTCTAACAAATCGCGTAGGTATTTGGCTTCCGCGGTCGTACTTAATTTCGTCCCCACGTCCAAGTTAATCGGCAAATGATATTTGTCGGCAATGACTTGCCACACGGGGGCTAACGTATCAAATTCGGTCAGCAACACTACAATCTCTTCGGGTGGCACGCCTTGGTTTAACAAAGCCACAATGCGTTCCACAATGACGGTGGCTTCGCCGCGTTCGGTTGCACAATACGCCGTTGCGGTACGGGGTGTAAAAGGTGGTGTTTGAATTTTATAAAGTGGGTACTTAGACAATTGTTGACTGAGTTCCCCTTCACTGGCGGCAATGGTAACGGCTTGCGCACAACCACACAGCGCGGATAAGACCTTCAAACGGGCGGGTGACAAACTGGCAAACCCGCACACAAACACCGTCGCATTTTGTAAGGTTTTACTTTCCGCGACGTGTGCTATCAAATATTCCAACATGCCCGACGTATCGGTTTCGGTGTTAATCAGTTGACGGTAAGCTTGATAAATCAAGTTGATGTCATGGTATTTTTTGCGCGACACCGCGGACGTGGCTTTTTGTTCCAAAGTGGTAAAATCGACACACGAACTGCGCATTTGGTTCATGGTGTTAAACATTTTTTCGGCAAAGTCGTAATGCCCCGCACTGGTTTTGAACCAAGTTAATTGCCCTTGCACTTGCCGAATTGCCGACCACAAATGCAGAACCGCACTGGTTTTATCCAAGACCGTGACAGGTTCGTCACCGTGGTTTAATTCTTCCGCCACCAAACGATACAGCATGGAAAAGGTAATCACCCGCGTATTCAACAGATGCGGTTGCTGTTTCAATAAAATGCGTTCGGCTTGCAAAGTGAAACGGTCGGGCACTAACACCAAAACCGTTTGCAAAAGCGGTTGCGCCGCCGCTTGCCGCAACACATGCTCATTGGTTAAAACAAAATTCTTTCCTTGGTAGACGGTTACTTTCACTGTGTCTAGAATACCATTTTCCCGCCCAAGTCGCAACCGTCCAATTACAGAAACCATTTGCAGCCCGTGCTAAATCACATTAAAATGTTTGATAAGATGAGCCCAAAACAACCAACAATTGAATTATTAGCCCCCGCCGGTGACTTAGCCCGGGCGGTGATTGCGATGGACTACGGTGCTGACGCGATTTATTTAGGTGGTAAAGATTTCAGTCTGCGTGCCCGTGCCATCAATTTTACCGACGACGAAATCCACCAGATCGTGGAAATTACCCACCAACGTGGCAAGAAAGTTTACGTCACGGTCAACATCTTACCCCGTAATGCCGATTTTACCGCTTTGATTGACTATGCCAAACGGTTGGACGCTTTGCATGTGGACGGCGTAATTGTCGCAGATTTGGGTGTGATTCAAGTCTTCCGCGAACACACTAATTTGCCGATTCATGTTTCCACCCAAGCCAACATTACCAACCAATACGCCGCTTTGGAATACGTTCGTTTGGGTGCGAAACGTTTGGTCTTGGCGCGGGAATTAAACATCGCGGAAATCAAAGCCATTTGCCAAGCCGTCCAAGGTCAAGCCGAAATCGAAGTCTTTGTCCATGGTGCGATGTGCGTTTCGTACAGTGGTCGTTGTTTGTTATCAAACTACATGACCAATCGTGCCAGCAACCGCGGTGACTGTGCCCATTCTTGCCGCTACAATTACGCCTTGCAAGAATCCAAACGCCCCAACGAATACTGGCCGATTGAAGAAGACGCACACGGCACGTACATTCTGAACAGTCGTGATTTGTGTTTGATTAACCGCTTGCACGAATTGGTGGAAGCCGGTGTGACCAGTTTCAAAATCGAAGGTCGGGTCAAGAGTACCTATTATGTCGCGGGTGTAACCCATGCCTACCGCCAAGCCTTGGACGGTGTGAAACGCGACTACTTACACGAACTGGACAAAATTTCGCACCGCCCCTATACGTTGGGCTTCACCTTTGAAAAAGAACTAACCGAATATTACCCCGCCGCCCGCGAAGAACAAACCTATGAATTTATTGGCTTGGTCACTACCCCGACCACCATGCTGTTAAAAAACAAAGTCAACCACGGTGACACCTTGGAAATTTTGTCACCCCATGCCAATGCCGACAGCCAAACTTTTGTCTGGCAAGGCACGACCCAAAACCAACCCGAAACCACGGTCGAAATCGTGGGTTGCCCTTACCAATTACATCCTAACGATATATTAAGGCGTCCAAAGCCGCAGTCACCGTCGTCTGCCCAGATTTAATTTGGTATTCCAATTCTAAGATACGGGCATAACAAGCTTTGACCGCGGCAGCGTTCGCACCGTAATCGCGGCGGCTGTATTTAATCGCGTACGGCGAACAGCCCAACATTTTACCCAACACGTTGATGTCGTCCTTGCTGGCGGTTGCGTAATAAGCACGGCGCATTTGGGATACCACCCCACCAAAAATCAGATATTCGTTCGTGTTACTGCTTAACAGCCACGCCAAAATGTTGGTGGCAGCCGTCACTTGGTGTGCCAAAATTGCCGCCCCCAGTTCGTAAATTTGGTAATCCAAAGTTTTGGTCAAATATGGTTGTAAATGTTTGATTTCCCACAACGGCAAATCGGCATAGTAAGCCAAAAACTTGGTCAGTTCATTATCAATCAAAGTGTAATAACCGCCCGTTGCTTCCACCAAGAAATCGGCGGCATCACGGGTAATTTGGTGCGGAGCAATTTGGCGGGCAATCAACGGCACCAAGATTTCGGCAGGCATAGGGTTGCAGTTAACCACGGTCGCACCTTTCAAATTTGCTTCGGGTTTGTCGCGGTAACTGATGAGCACCAACACGTTGCCATCAACGGGATTTTTTAAGTATTGGTTAATCGTGCTAAACGACGGTTTTTCACCCAAGGTTGCCACTACCAAACGGGCATTGGTAAAAAACGAAGTGGTGGCTAACGCGGTGGTAATGGCTTCGCCCCCCACGTCTTCGGTAAATTTGGTGACTTCGGCATCGGGCAACGCGGCTTGAATCAAAGACACCGCTTTGTTAATCAAAAAATAATCCGTCCCATATAACAAGTACGCGGGTTCGATTTTCCCTTTCAAACTGGCTTTCAACTGCGCAAAGTCCATTACCATATTAAACCACAAGTAAGACTAAATAACAACTAAACAACACCGCGACCAACGGATACTTGACTTTGGGTTGCAAAAAGATGAACCGCGATAACACTAACGATGCCAAGAGATAAATGAAGACCGCGGGCAAACCGTGACTCACCGTCAAAGTCGTCCACGATAACTGTCCAATTGATGTTGTAATCCAACGCACGAAATCTAACAACGGGTTGACCAACCACAACACTGCTCCGCACGCAAAAGTGCTGACCGCGAACATACCCAGATAAAACGATACCACTAACATTGGCACTAAAATGACATTCGCCACCAGTCCCAGTAACGGCATCGCCCCAAAGAAATAAACTTGGAACGGAAAACTGCCCAAAGTTACCGCCACATACATTGCCAAGGCTTTGGACGGCACAACACGCAGCAAACTTTGATACCACAAATAAATTCCCAACACACATGAAAACGATAACAAGAACGAAACCGACACCAACGCATACGGATAAATCAATAAGATCAACACCGCTGCCAACGATAAAACGGATAACGAATCCGCAACGTGTAAATGGTGTTTGGCAATTTCATAAGTCAGACACATGATGACCGCCCGCATAATCGCGTACTGCCAACCACATAAATACGCGTAGAAAATTAAAATCGGTGCAATCACCCACAAATGGGCACGCCGCGGGACGCGACACCATGTCAATAGTCTCCCGACCACACCCGTCAACAATCCCACATGCAAACCCGAAACCGCCAACATGTGGGCTAAACCCGCTGCACTGAAATCATTGCGTAAACCCCAAGTCAAAACACTTTTGTCACCGAACAACATGGCATACAACAAATCGGCATTATCTTGGGACAAGAACATCGGCAGATACCAACGCGCATACCGCAACACAATGCCACGTAATCCCGCATCGGGGTCATAAGTGCGGTAGTACGGATTGGCAACCCAACAAGT
>CAZXAV010000014.1:11143-12293 GCA_964638195.1 uncultured Prevotella sp.
GTTTCAAATGATTGTGGGGCTTCAAACGATTCGGGTGTGCCCGCCAAATTATCGGCATTCAAGTTATCCCCGTTCGGTTTCACCAAGGTTGTGGCTTTACGGGTAACCGCCGCGCTTGGGTCAACCGTGGTTTGTGTTTTCTTATCCACGGTTGGACGGGTGCGGAAAGCTTGCTTTAATTGGTTGACGCCCGTGACAACGTTGACGGTACGGGCTTTGTTGGTAACAGCGGTTTCCGTCAGTTCAACGGTGTTCGTACTTTCCCGTTGTTCCGCTTGTTGCTTGTCGTCAATAATCGTGGGTGCGGGTGCCAATTCCATGGCAACTTCGTTTTCGGGATTCAGATAAGGGGTCATTTGGGGCGAACGTGCCGCATAATACTGTTCAAATTCTTTGCGTCGTGCGGGGTCAATTTCCCCAATGTCGGCGGCGCGTGGTGCTGTACCAATGCGTTCCGCCGCGTTTTTGGCTTTGGGTAATTTCAACGGTTGGGTCAACCATTTCTCATTTTTCGCGTTGATTTTTTGGTCATACTCCACCATTAACTTGGCTAAGGTTTCGTCTTGCTTGCCAAATTTGGCAATGATGGCAACTTGTGATTGGTAGTAATCTTCTTTGCCCAAACGCACGAACCGTTTGGCTTCTTGCAATTCGTCTTGCCACTTTTGCAACAGTTCGGCATTCTTGACTTGCTTTTGGATTTTTTGCAAGGTGGCTTGGGCAATCCGTTCGCATTCTTGTAATTGACGGGCACGTTGTTTGGCTTTGGCATCTTTCACGCGAACCAAGTATTCTAATTCTGCCCCCGTTTCGTCGTCTCCCATGGTAAAGTCACCCAAGTTAATTAGCACACTGTCTTGGACTAAACCGCCCACCGAAATCACACTTTCCCGCAAATATAATTTGCCGTTTTTTTCGATGTAGCGGAAAGCCTTTTGGTCTAACTTCGGCACACTGACAAATTCACGAACCCCTAAATCAACCAACTTGTATTCGTTTTTAATTTCCACTTTTTTCAAATTGCGTAAAATGCGTTTGGCTTCTTCGTCTTCGTACGCATATAACTGGGGCACAAATTTCGACGTGATAACCATTACAACACCTCGGTGCGGTTACGCAAAGCCATGCCAATCGTCACTTCGTCCGCATA
>CAZXAV010000015.1:0-12253 GCA_964638195.1 uncultured Prevotella sp.
TACGGGCAATTAACTCAGCGGGAGAGTATCCGCTTGACGTGCGGAAAGCCACAGGTTCGAACCCTGTATTGCCCACCATTCAGGAATCATCCGAACCAAGATAGTATTTATTCATGTGTTTTATGCGTGGGATTATTTGGCGTGATTTTGCCAGATTGAACATGGTTATTTTGAAAGATTTTTTGTCAGCTTTGAGATAATCTCTTGATTTTCTGAATTCAGTTTTCTGAAATGTTTAATCATGTTTTGTTCCAAAGACGATACTTCCACGGAGGAATAAGGATTACCGTAATAGTCTTGACGACCAGCAAGATAATCAATTGAACATTGAAAAAAATCCGCAATTTTAATTAAAGCCGTATAATCGGGAAGCCTATTTAATTTCGTCCAACCAATTACCGTAGTGTAAGGGATTCCGCTTTGCTCGGCGAATTGTTTGCGGTTAAGGTTATGTTCTTCTAATAACTCATTAAACAATTTTACAAACATAATGTAACACCCCTTATATTTTACTAAATATTCCTAATTAAGTATTTGACTTATCTAATAAGGTGTTTTATTATGATAAATATCTAATTAGATATTTTTATGTAAAAAGATATCGAATTAGAAATTATATTGGCAAGTCCAAGATTGCCGATAAACAATCAAAAATTATGGAGGATTTAACTTATGATGCAATTCAAAACTGTTGCGTTGCCCGCAACTGAAATTACGGTCAAAGGAAAAGACATGTACACGGTTGATACTGCCAATCGCGTTTTAGCACCGATTGGACAACGTATCCAAGAAGAAGCCAAAGGTGGATGGACATTACATAGTTATGTAATTATCCCTGCCACCGTATGGCGTAAAAAAGGTCTTTTGGAAAGACTTTTGGGTTGGATTCCAGTTATTGGCGGTTTATTCGGAGCTGGAAAACCTGATGTTGAGTTCCCTCAATATTATTCGTTAATATTCCAAAAAGAAATGTAATGAAAGGTAGGATAGACATTCGCTTGGGAGGGTGTCTATCCTATTTATTATTAAGGAGAATAAGGTATGGCATTTTACAGTGTAATTAAGAACGATGGTCCGGGTAATGTTTTAGTTTGGCAATGTATGGAGGAGGATTTCAATAACAACTCCCAACTAATTGTTGCCGAATCTGAAGAAGCCCTTTTCATGAAGGACGGGATGATCGTTCAGACTTTCCCGGCGGGGAAGTACACATTGAATACGGCAAATTATCCGTTCATCGGTGCTTTGCGCAAAAAGTTGACTGGCGGAACAAGCCCATTCAGTTGCAAAATTTACTTTATCAATAAGGCTCACACGCTTGAACTTCGTTGGGGTACGGATCCCGCTATGCAATTAGATGACCCCCGATTTGGGATTGTTACTGTGGGTGCACTTGGTAGTTATTCGATTCAAGTTGTCGATGGCAAAAAATTTCTCAACAAGCTTGTTGGAAACAATGTTGCTTATTTCACTTCTGAACAAATAAATGTCTTTTTCCGCAGTGCATTTACCAGCAAAATAAAATCCAACCTTGCCAGATATTTGAAAGAGAATAATTTAGCTGTTCTTGAACTTATGACGGAGTACGAGGTGATTGCCGAAAAATTGACACCGATCTTAAATGAGACCTTGGATGAGTACGGTGTTCGTCTGGTCAATTTCTATATCAGTGGCATCAATATTCCAGAGGATGACCCGAGTTATCAAAGAATTAAAGATGCTTCGTCACGTAAAAAGCGCATGCAAGAATATGGGGATAAATATGATCAACTTACGGGTGAAATGTTACTTGAAAATATGTCTCTGAGTCATGCTGCGGGTGGTGTAACCGGTGCCGGGATGGGCATGGGAATGGGCATGGCGGCAGGCACAATGATGGGCGGAATTGCCGCAAAAGTATTTGCTCCTGTTGGACAATCAACGCAAACTGTTTGCGCAAACTGTGGAACACCTAATCCTACAACCTCAAAGTTTTGTGGAAGTTGTGGCACCAAATTAGGAGTCACAAAGGTATTCTGCCCGAATTGTGGGGCAGAGATGGCAGCGGGTATGAATTTTTGCGGCAAATGTGGACATAGGAGAGATGCAGAATGAACATTAAAAAGATATTATGGACCAGTGCTGCATTTCTGATTATCGCGGGTGTGTTTGATATGTTGTGTTTTTGGTGTGTTTCTCAATATACTCCGAGTTTCTACATCAGTGTTGCATTTGGAAATGTTGCGATACTTGTTTATGCACTCGCTTCGTTGCTTATGGCGCGAAAAGGGAAATATATTTATCTGAGTTTTCAAGATGGATTCATCATCGGTGGTTATAGTGTTATCTGCGTCATTCTGAATCTGTGCTTCGCTCTGGGTAAAATGAATCATGCAAAAGTCAATATCATCACGAACGTAATTATTTTGGCAATTTACATGGTGTGCTTATTGATTGTTTTTGCGAATACTGCTGTGATTACAGATCAATTAGAACACGACAAGCAAGATCGTAATGCTTACTATCTTCTAAAAGATCAAGCAGAACGGTTATTAGGCAAAGGGCAAAATATACAAATGAATCAACGTATTGAATCCTTGTATGATAAAATTTGCTCTTGTCAAATCAATAGAACGGTTGATGTTTCTTACGTTGATTCGCGAATCATGGCTGCGTTGACTGAGTTGGAATTAAGTCTTGAAAAAGGCAATGACCAAGAAACTATTTTAAGCAAGATAACCAAAGTTATGGTGCTTGTTGCTGAGCGTAACAGACAAATAACAAATGCTATTAAGAGGTAAAAAAATATGTCAGTAGAAAATGGTAAATGTCCGAGTTGTGGTGGTGCACTCTTACTTGATTCGTCCAAAGAAAAAATGACGTGTCAATTTTGTGGTCATCAAGTTGTCATTCAGCAAGCCGTCCAAAAGTGTACGATTGATGGCATTGCTGATTTTGACACAAAAATGTTAAGTGCACAACGTGCAATTGAGTTTGATGAGGATTTCGATAAGGCGGCTAAGTATTATCGAGAAGCCTTGGATTTGCGTCCTGATGATTACAAAGCCCTTTGGGGAATGTGTTTGTGCGAAGTGGCAGCAATAAGATGGGCTTACGATTTCAAGGGATATGTTCAAGTCCCGGGGGATGTTCCAGATAATCTTCAAAATGTCTTAAAAAAATATGGTGATCGGGCTTATACGAATGCACCTGAAGATGTTAAGCCGTATTATTACCGTGAAATGCAAAAGATACTAAATCTATATTCAAATTCAGCACCTACGGAAGAACCAGAAAAGAAGCAAGGGTGCTATATTGCAACCGCAGTGTATGGGTCATATGATTGTCCTGAGGTATGGGTATTAAGACGTTATCGGGATTATAATTTGGATACTAATTGCTTGGGCAAACTTTTTATCAAAACATACTACGCCGTAAGCCCATCCATTGTAAGGATGTTTGGTCGAAAAGAGTGGTTTAACCGTTTTTGGAAAAAGCGTTTAGACAGAAAGGTAAATCGTCTTAAAGCAAAAGGCTACGAAGATACACCCTATGTCGATAAATACTAATGTTGCATAATCGAGTGCTAGAAAAACAATAGCAAAAAACTTGAAGAACCCTTAATTCAATATTATAATAACCATGGTTTGGCTAACAAGATTAGATTCTTACCAAAAGAGTAAATATGATGGCAATGTGGAATCCGTGGCGCGGTTGTAAAAAGTGTAGTGATGGCTGTTTGCATTGCTATATTCATAAAGCTGATGCCAAACGGGGAATTGATACGAACGAAATCGTCAAGACCAAAGACTTCGCCAAGCCAATTGAGAAATTAAAAAATGGTAACTATAAAATGAAGTCGGGCATGGTTTATTTATGTTTCGCGACGGATTTTTTAATTGAAGAAGCCGACGAATGGCGGAACGAATGTTGGCAAATGATGAAAGCCCGCCCAGACTGTACGTTTTTGTTTCTCACCAAAAGAATCGGGCGGTTGAAGCAATGTCTTCCCGCGGACTGGCACGATGGGTATGACAATGTGGTGGTTTGCTGTACGGTCGAAAATCAAAAAAATGTCGATACGAAATTATCCCTTTTTCAGAACTTACCCATCAAACATAAATGTATTACCGCGCAACCATTGTTGGAAAAAATCGACATTGAAAAATATTTGGATGGAATTGAATTAGTGGTGGTCGGTGGCGAATCCGATGTCAATGCACGGGTGTTTAATTATGACTGGGCATTAGATTTGCGCGAACAATGTATCCGCAAAAATGTGAGTTTTGAGTTACGGCAATGTGGCACGCATACCATCAAAGACGGCAAGCAATACCAAATCCCAACCAAAGATTTGTGCCGACAAGCCAAACTGGCGAACATCAATTACCAACGGCACAATTAGATGTTTAACGAGTCTTGGAATTCGGCATTGTATTTTTCAACTTGGGCGCGGATTTTTTGGTTGTATGTCACCGCGGTAGGGGAGATTTTATCGGACACTTGATATAAATCGGCGCCGAATTCGTGTGCCATTTCTTCGGCATAACGCATGGCAAGATAGTCTGCGGTATGCTGTCCATCATGGTTACGGAAGCCGTTCAAGATGTCCGTCAGTTGCTCTCCGCCGTCAGTATATTGATTAACCAGACAATCTCTCATGTTTTGTTGATCATTGACCGAGGCGTACTGATTGGGAATAATGTCGATGTAATGTGCCCAAGCACTTTTTTTGAAAACTGGTTCATGGTCGTATTCGCCATGGTAATAAAAAGCCGCGGTTATCGCACCGTTCGTAACGTGGTGACCTTGTTGCGTTAATGCTTGTTTAATGCGGTGAAGCGTGCTGCCGCGATAAATAATGTCGTCCATGACCAACACTTTCTTGGGGAGATGTTTGAGTGGTTGGGAAAATACTTTGCCACCTTGTTTGTTAGAATAAAGGCTGTAATAAATTTGCGTAATGCCCAGTGGTTTCAAGCCTTTATGTTTGCGTACCGCTTGCACCAAAGTGCCTAATTTGGATGAGCCACGCCCCGGGGTGATTAAGTGTTGGGTGTCGTCGGGCAGAGCATTGGCACACATGTAAAGTTGTTTTTTGTTGTCGGCTTCGATAATGCTGCGGTCGTGCAACAAATCATCTGGCTGCAAATGTGTTTCGTCGCGTAAATCGGTCGCAGTTTTGACGGCGGTTTGACCGTGCATCAAACGCACTAAATTGTCGGCACATTCTTGGGCGCATTTTTGTGCGACGGTATCAAAGTGTTTCCCGTCTTGGAAAAGGTGCATTTGATTTTTTTGTTGGATGGTATTCACGACGCGAATGGCTAACTCGTGCATTTTTTCACAAATCACAAAAGCGGGTTTGCCGTTCATTGGGAGCATGCTGTTCAGCCGGCGGTATTCATCACAAATTCCGCGAAAGCGTAAACCATCTAAATGATTGACGTTGGGATAGTAATTTCCATTGCGTGACAAATATTCGTTATCGTTCAGTTTCTGCACTAAATTTTCTATGCCAGTTGTTTCGTGTTTTTTCAGACGAAAAGTTCCGTATAGGTCAAACTGCGATAATTTTAATTGGTTCATGTCCCAATATACTACAATAACCCATGACAAAATTCAAGATGGCGGCACTAAATTACAAGAAAAGATTTCTAGGAACAACCGAGCGCCATTATAATCAATGGATGGATTACGTAAAGATTACTTCTAAGGGTTTCAAGGTGGCGGACAGTGCCGCGCCGTTTTTCACCTTACTGTATTTGCCGTTCGATGAAAAAGCACCCGTACCGCAATTCAAAGCATGTGCCAAACAACCACAAATCGATCAACAAGGTTTTGTGATTTATTATACGCATGCTTGTCCGTTCCCCGCAAAATACGTTCCGTTGGTGGCACAAGTTGCCAAAGAGCGCAAGATCCCGTTGACCAGTGTCTTGATCGACAGCAAAGAAAAAGCACAAAATGCGCCGATTGCTTGGACGAACTATGCTGTGTTTTATAACGGCAAATACGTTTCCAACGAAATTTTGAACGAGAAACGTTTCCTTGAATTGGTTGAACGACTAAGTTAAAGGGTGATTACTCTTGTATCAAACGGACGGCACGAAGCTTATGGATAAATTGTTTAATGTGTTTTTTATCGGCACTACGTTCAATCAATGTGATGTTGGCAGATTCCCAAACGAGGAGTGTACCGCTGATGTTGATAACATCAAAAAAGATTTGAGGCAAATTGAGTTTGCCTAAAAAATAACTTAACAGCAAAAAGATGACGCCACCGCCCAAGAGTGAAAGTCCAGTAATAACTTTGCGCCGTTGTTCCAAAACAAACGAGTAAATCAAAAGTGCAAAGTTCTGCTGTACAATCTTTTCGGCTTCATGCAGTTGATAATCACCAAAATCCTTGATGTGGATTTCGACTTCAATTTTGTACTTGCGCGGAATTAGTGCAAAAATGTCGGTCAACTTCTCAAATAAAATCGTGTTGAGTTTTTCAACTTTGTCGTCACCAATACTTTGGTCAATCAGTTCAGAAAAGGTGTCAAAGTTTAGTCGTACTGTTGCGACATTATCTTTAATCGTAAAATATTTTGCAAGTAAATTATCGGTAAACATTGCCAATGGGGTGTTTTTAACGCTTTTCGTCGATGTTTTCATAGTTATTCTATTGTATAAAAACTCAATTCCAACTGCAAATAAATTTTAGTTGGGGAGTTTGGTATGATCTTGGTTATCGTCCAAAATTTCGTTAATGACCGCGGTGTTGCGTTGGTATTTAATGTTAAAAGTTTGCATGGTTTGCAAGCGTTTAACTTCTTGCTCCGAAAAGACGCGTTTGCTTTTGGCGGTGCGTTCTTGTCCGTTGACCGTGTATTTGAAATTAACGCTGTAACGGAAAATGGCATGGTAAGACTTGGTTTGCGGCTTGCCGTATTCAAATGTGGACATTTTGCCGACGCTGATAAATTCGGCGGTGGTGGGTGTGCCGTGTTTTAAGCAATGTTGCATAATTAAGTGTTCAATCAGCATCTCAATTAAAATAACCAATGCCGCAAGTGCAATTAAAGAGAAGATACAATCAAAAACTAAAACCAAGATGTTAAATGTTAAGAGATACGCATTGGTTAAAAACCCACTTGCCAACAAACCACAATACAAGACAACCAGTAACCATAGAACCAAGGGTTTGGAAACGGTTTTGGGGTGTTTGCGTACGGGAAATGGAATGATAAAATACAGCCAAATAATGTCAAGGACGATGGCAAAAGACAATGCCAAATAAGAAGTAATGTCCGTGGGATAGGGTATGACAACCACGCCAACCATAATTGCCGTAATCAAGGCACAAACCAAAGTAATTAAAATATTCTCAAATGTTCCCATGTAATTGTGATATGCATTTTGATTATAGCAATGCACGCGGCAAAAAGCAAACTGATGTTATCAGTATTGTTTGGTTGGAGTGAATTCAGAAGCGTGGTATGCTGACTGTGAATTATGGATCTCTTGGTAGAAATTTTGATGGATATTTATCTTAGCTTGGTCGAAGTTTTGGTGCCCGAAAAGCGGTTCAAAAAATGGCAAGAAGTTTTATTGAAAGTGGCGGGGGTGTTGGTTTCGCTGACTATCGTGGCATTGATTTTGGTCGGGATAAGTTTCATTTATGAAACGGAACAACGCATGCTAGGAATTATTTTGCTTTCCATTGGTGGGGTGTTGCTGACAATCCAGATTGCGCTCTGCGTATTTGTGTTGGTAAAACAAGCCAAAGCGGAAAAGGCAAAAAACGCACCAAAATTCGACGAACAGCAAAATAACCATGAATAATGTTTGATTAAAACGGGTTTATCATGTAGGCTGAATTAAGGAGCAAAAGAAATGGCAACTACGGTTGATTTTATTGAGTTTGTCTGTGAACAGATTCACAGCACGGATCCAATCCGTTACAAGAAAATGTTTGGCGAATACATGGTTTACGTCAACGATAAACCCATTTTGTTGGTGTGTGACAATTGTGTTTACGTCAAAAAATTGCCACAAGTTGCTGATTTGTTGGGCAACGCACCGACGGGAATTCCGTACGCGGGCAGTAAAGAACATTACATCTTGGACATGGAAAACGCGGAACTGGTGGCGCAAGTCGTGCCAATTTTGGAAAGTGTGACACCGTTACCAAAGAAGCGAAAATAAATTATAAAGTGGGGGACATGATGTCGTTTGACTATAAGAAAGAATACAAAGAATTTTACGCACCAAAAAATCAACCGTCGATTGTTAATGTGCCGACCATGAATTATCTTGCGGTGAAAGGCAGAGGCAACCCCAACGACGAAAACAGCGAATACAAACAGGCAATTGGACTTTTGTATGCGATTGCTTTTACGATTAAAATGAGTTATAAAGGCACGCATAAGATTGATGGTTATTTTGAATATGTAGTTCCGCCGTTAGAAGGTTTTTGGTGGCAAGATGGCAGGGAAGTGATTGATTATGCACGCAAAGAAGATTTTAATTTTATCGCGTTGATTCGTTTACCCGATTTTGTTACCAAAGCCGATTTTGATTGGGCAATTCAAGAGGCAACCCAAAAGAAGCATGCGGACTTTTCTAAGGTTGAATATTTAACCTATCACGAGGGCGTTTGTGTGCAATGTATGCACATCGGTAGTTATGATAACGAACCAAAAACCGTTGCCTTGATGCACGAATACATGCAAGCAAATGGTTATGAATTGGATCTGACCGACCAACGTATCATCACGAAATTTATTTGTCTGACCCGCGTAAATGTGCTGTTGATAAATTAAAAACAGTGATCAGACACCCAATTAAAAAGTCAAATTCTTGCTTGGTGTAACAATGAAAAGTTTAAGTGAAATGAGTCTGGAAGAACTTTGGCAACTGTTTCCGATTGTTTTAACGGAACACCAGTCGGATTGGGCGGATTGGTATCATGACGAAGTGACATGGCTGAAAACAATCTTGCCGCATGACGTCGTTTTTTACCATGTCGGTAGTACCGCGGTAAAAGGCATTTGGGCAAAACCGATTATTGATGTGTTGGTTGTGGTGGATGAAAATCAAAAAATGGAACAGGTCGCAAAACTATTGCAAGCCAGTGGTTATACGGTGATGGCTGACAGTAATCAACGTATTTCGCTGAACAAAGGTTATACCATAAAGGGGTTTGCGGAAAAAGTTTTTCATCTGCACCTAAGGTTAAAAGACGACATTGACGAAGTTTATTTCCGTGATTATTTGAATGCGCACCCCGATACAGCCCAAGCATACGAAACATTGAAATTGCAACTGTGGAAAAAATTCGAGCACAATCGTGATGCTTATACGGATGCAAAAACCGAGTTCGTCAAAGAAGTCACGCGGTTAGCAAAAGAGCATTTGGTTTAATTATTTGCGTTGATTTTTGCGTCGTCTTTGTGGGTGAAAATGGCAACACCTAACAAACATTCTGCGGGGTAATACGATGCTAAGCACAAAACATCAAAGGCGCGCGAAAGGTCACCGAAGACGTTTAGTAAAAGCATTAAGTCTGAAAAGAAGAACAAGATACTGCCGACCGCCAACAAAATGTTGCGGCAGTTTTGGTGGGCAATTAAATTGGCTAAGGCTTTGCCGACCATTAACGAAATAATCAAGGCGTAAACAACGCAAACAATTTCCATTAACACGCCACCAAAATCAAAAATCGGCATGCATAAAATGAACAGTACGGACGGGATAAAAATTGCCACTCCGTAGATAAGGTCACTCGGTTTGAATTTGGCAATGAAACTGTACGCGACAAAATACCAAACATGACCAATCGCGAAGAAAATTGCGCCAACGATAAATTCAATGTTCAATAAGATGTCACCGAGCATGGCAAACACTAAACCAATCGTCATAATGATGGGAAATTTGAGTGAGCGCTTTTGTAAAATCGCGTAAGTTAAATTGACCAAACCTAGCAAAACAAATAGACCACTGGTCAAGCCTTTGACGAGTGTGCCACCCAACGTCAGATAGCAAATGTCACCCAGTATGATACTGAGTATCAATGCCACGTTCAACGGTAAAATTAAATGGTTACGAATTTTCATTTTTGACTCCTTATTTCATGAAAGTTTTAATCATTTTGTATTTGGTCTTGGTGTAGGGTTGATAACGCAAGGGCAAATCCAGCCACGTCTTTTTGTCGACAATGGATTTGATGTGCGAGAAAGTTTCAAAACCGACTTTGCCATGGTAGCCACCGATCCCGCTGTGTTTCAAACCCCCAAACGGCATCGCGGAAGTGGCAAGGTGGATAACGCAATCGTTCACGCAACCGCCCCCGAAATCACAGACGGTCGTGGCTTGTTTGATGCGGCGGTGGTTGGATGAGAAAATATAAAATGCCAGTGGGTGGTGATAAGTGTTAATCTTTTGCAATAATTCGTCAAAGTTGTCGTACGTCAGCACGGGGAGGATTGGTCCAAAAATTTCTTCTTGCATGGACGGGCTGTCAAAATCCGCGGTCAACAAGGTCGGTTCGATTTTCAAAGTATCGGTATTGAAACGTCCACCAAAAATTACGTTGTCGGCGGTAATCAAATTTTGGGAAGCATCGAATTGCTTTTGGTTGATCATCTTGGGGTAGTCGGGATTGCGTAATGGGTCGACCGAGTATTGCAACACAATTTGGCGTTCAATTTCCTTGACCAGTTGGTCTTTGATGGAACGGTGGCAAAGCAAGTAATCGGGCGCGACACAAGTTTGTCCGCAGTTTAAGAATTTACCGAAGACAATGCGTTTGGCTGCCAATTTGATGTTTGCGGTTTCGTCGACAATGCAGGGGCTTTTGCCACCCATTTCCAAAGTAACCGAAGCAAAATGTTCGGCGGCTTTTTGGTTGACGATTTTGCCGACACGGGTACTGCCCGTAAAGAAGATGTGGTCGAAGTCAAGGTCGAGTAAGAACGAACATTCGTCACGTCCACCGATAATGGTCAAGACTTCGTTGTCGGTGAAAGTCGCTTTGATTAGTTTTTCAATGACAACACTGACATGGTGCGAATTTTCACTGGGCTTCAAGATGGCACAGTTCCCAGCCGCAATCGCATCCACCAACGGTTCGATGGTCAACATGAACGGATAATTCCACGGGCTGATAATTAAGACCTGTCCTTTGGGGCAGGGCAAACGATAAGACTTGGCGGCAAATTGCGCTAACGGTGTGTGGACGCGTTTGGGTTTGGCAAAGCCTTTCAAATGTTTTTTCATGTACGAAATTTCGCCGAGTACCAAACCAATTTCGGTCATGTAACTTTCGACTTCGCTTTTGTTCAAATCTAATTTTAATGCTGCGCAAATTTCTGGTTGCATAGCAACAATGTTTTTGTAAAGCATGTGCAGTTTTTTTACGCGGTAACTGGGGTTGCGTAACGGGCAGTTGCCCATGTTCTCACGTTGCTGTTGATAACCTTTTAAGATGGCTGCTTTATCCATTTTTGACCTCCAAATAGATTTGAGTGAGTTCTTTGGTTGTCCACAAGACGGGGACGGGGTACAACGGGTTGGCTTCCTTGGCGGCGGTGCGTGCCAGTGCGGGGATGTCGGGTTCGTTGATTTCGGGGATATTGGTCGGGATGTTCATGGCGCGGTTCATGTCTTCAATTTTTTGAATGAACCATTTCGCCCCAACTGCGTAAGGAGTGGTGCGGTCAAAGAGTTCGGCATAAACACCCAGTTGCCAGAGCTTACGGTAAATCTTGCGACCAAACTTTTTTAAGACGTAAGGCAAAATCACCGCGTTAGCCAGTCCGTGCGGAATGTTGTATTTCCCGCCTAAGGAATGGGCAACCGCGTGCACATAACCAACATAACTTTGGGTAAACGCGACACCCGCATCATAAGCGGCATGTAACATTTTTTCACGGGCAGCCAAATTATTACCGTCTTGGTAAACCAAGGGTAAATTTTCAAAAATGTCTTTCACTGCACGTTTGGCACAAGCACGGGTTTGTTTGGTGGTACTGCGACCGATGTAGGCTTCAATGGCGTGGGTCAAAGCATCCATACCCGTGGTTGATGTAATGTGTTTGGGTAAGCCCAGAGTTAATTCGGGCAACAAAGCGGCGTAACTGGGAATCAATGGGAAATCGTTAATCGCATATTTGTGACGGGTAGTGCTGTCGGTGATGACCGCCGCCAAGGTGGTTTCGCTGCCCGTACCAGCGGTGGTCGGAATGGCAATCAGCAACGGAATTTTTTTACCAACTTTTAAGAT
>CAZXAV010000016.1:0-12107 GCA_964638195.1 uncultured Prevotella sp.
TTTTGCAAGCCGCTTGAATGGCTTCAATTTCGCCGTGCCAAGTCGGGTCCATGTCGCGCACGACTTGGTTGTGACCAGTGCCAATGATTTTGCCGTCTTTCACAATCACAGCACCGAACGGACCGCCGTGTCCTTGCGCAATCCCCAGTTCGGCTTCGTTAATTGCTAACTTCATAAATGGATTCATACGTGTAACTCCTTATGGCTAATTATAAAGCACGATGTCAATTTTGTCTTATGTTTTTTGTAATGCAAAAACGCAGTGGTTTTGGTGCGACGCGGAGCGTAGCAACGTAAACGCAGCAAGTCTGGTGCGACGAACGACGTAGTCGCGAAAATGCAACAATAATGGTGCGAAAAGCCAAAATGAAATTTTGGCGTAAACGCAGCATTTGTGCAAAGCACAAATGGTGCGAACGAGAGGATTTGAACCTCCAAAAATGCGCTTCTGAGACGCACGCGTATGCCAATTCCGCCACGCTCGCAAGTCCATGGTTATTTTAACCCAACTTGCACGGTGTGTCAATTTTGTGATTAGTGTTGATTTTTTGCGGGGGCGGTGGTAGAATGTCCACTAATAAATACAAAGGAGTAACATGGGAAAATTAAAATCATTTCAGATTTCGGCAAAACCGCAAGAGAAGGAGCAAAGTATGAACGACAAAGAAACCGCAAGACCGAAAAAATCCTATTTGTTGCCGATGGGTAAGGGCGATAAAATTGAACGACAAGTTGAACACATTGATTGGGATATGGAAGCCTTTCGCGAAGGTGTGCGTAACCAACCGCGCATAGTTGAAACCGATAAAGATATTGGTCAGGGGATTTATTGTCTTTGATTGAAGTAAATCAAAAGGACGGGACGACCGTCCTTTTTTGTTTGGTTAGAATTGATTTGTCAAAAGTTGCGTTTATGTGTAATGTATAACTGTGGTATTAAAACGCATCATGATGAATGGTTTTAAGTCCTTTGCTGACAAAATCGAGATTGATTTTGGCGGCGGGATTACTGCGATTGTGGGACCCAACGGTTGCGGGAAAAGTAACGTCAGTGATGCGATTAAATGGGTGCTTGGTGAACAAAGTTACAAAGCGGTGCGTGGTAGTTCGATGCAAGACGTGATTTTCAAAGGTACAGCCACCCGTAAAATGCAATCTTATGCCGAAGTGGCTTTGGTGTTCGATAACCGCACCAAGGTGTTTGAAATTGACGAAAGCGAAGTGACGATTTCACGTAAATTGTACCGTGACGGGGAAAGTGAATATGCTTTGAACGGGCAGCCCACACGTTTGAAAGACATTAACAATTTGTTGCACGACAGCGGGATTGACCGTGACGGCTTGACGATTATCAGCCAAGGTCAAGTGGCAGATTTGGTGTCGGCGAAACCCGAAAACCGTCGTGGCATTTTTGAAGAAGCGGCGGGCATTGCGAAATTCCGCGCCCGCAAAGACGAAGCCAATCGCAAGTTGGAACGCACGACCCAAGAGTTGGTACGTGTCAGTGACGTGTTATCTGAAATCGAACGCAACTTAGGACCGTTGATGAAGCAAGCCGAAAAGGCGCAAAAATACTTGCAATTAAAAGAAGAATTAAAACATTTAGAAATCAATTTGTTCATTTATAAATACGACCACGTGGCGGAAGAAAAAGCCAAAGCCCAAAAGCAAGCCGATGAATTGGACAGCGAATTGAAAAAGTTGCAAGCCCAATTGGAATTGATGGACCGTGCCAGTGCGAACGGCATGCAAGAGTTGTCCGAATTGGATAAAAAGGTCGCGAATTTGCGTGACCAAATTTTGGCGTTATCTTTGGACAACCAACGTCAAAGCGGCGAACAATTATTGTACCAAGCCACGGCGGACAGTTTGCACCAAGCCGAATTGCAACGCGAACAGTTGCTGTCGAAAAAGCAAATGATTGCGAACATCATTGATTCGGGTGAAGGCTTTAAGTACAGTGTCAAAAAATTGATTGAAGAACGTAACAAAAACGATGCGGTAGCACGCGCGATTGTCGGGGTAGTGTCGCAAGAATTGACCGTGCCGCCCGAATTGGAAACTGCGATTGAAATGGCTTTGGGTGCGGCGGCGCAGAACGTGATTACGCACGACGAAGAAGACGCGAAACAGTTGGTGCATTTGCTTGCCAGTAAGAATTTGGGGCGGGCAACCTTCTTGCCGATTACCGCGGTCAAAGCCCGTGAAATTCGTCCCGATGAACGTGCAATTTTGAAAGGCATGGGCACGCGTGTGTTGGGTGTGGCGAGCGAATTGGTCGGCTACAAACCCGAGATTGCGGGGGTCATTGCCAATTTGTTGGGGCGGGTCATTGTTTGCGATAATTTGGATTCGGCGATTGCGTTGTCACGACAAGCCCGTTACGCGTTCAAGGTTGTAACCTTGGATGGTGACATCATTGAGACCCGTGGTAGTATCACGGGCGGCAGCAAAAACGCCGTCACTAACACTTTGTGGCATACTAGCAACTTACAACAGATTGAAAAGAGTTTAACCGAAGTCGACCAAAACATTGCGGCTTTGCGTGAGAAATTAAACGAATTAAAAGCGCACACCAAAGACGTGCCAGTCAACGCGGTGCAAACTAAATTGGAACAATTAAAAGACGAATTGGCGAAGACCCAAGCGGCACGCGACAACTTACATTACGCGACGGGGACTTCGGTGTCGGGACGAACCGAATTGTCCGAACAAATCAACGCGTTGCAAGTCAAATATTATTATGCGACCAACTTGTTAACCAAAATGGACGCCGAAATCGAAAATTTGAGTCAACGCATTACCGACGAATACAATTTGAATTACAGTGCTTGCTATGCGCAACGTGACCCCGAATTTGACGTGCAAGCTGCCGAACCGCGCATTGGTGAATTGCACCGTGCGATTCAACATTTGGGCAACGTGAACTTGGACGCGATTGAACAAGTCAAAGCCGACAGTGAACGCTTTGAAAGTTACAAGACGCAAAGTGACGATTTGTTCGCCGCCAAGCAAGATTTGGAAAAGGTGATGCGTGACTTGTCCGGGCAAATGGAAAAGAATTTCCAAACTGCGTTTGAACAAATTAACCGCAACTTCGGCAAGGTCTTCCAAGAGTTGTTCGGCGGCGGTAAAGCGGAATTAGTCTTAACCGATGCGGAAAATTTCTTGGAATGCGGAATCGACATCATTGCCGAACCACCGGGCAAAAAGTTGGCAAACATTTCCTTGATGTCGGGTGGCGAAAAAGCCTTAACCGCGATTGCGATTTTGTTTGCGATTTTGAAATACAAAACCATGCCGTTCTGTCTGCTGGACGAAATTGAAGCGGCTTTGGACGATGCGAACGTATCCCGTTTCGCGGGCTACTTGCACCATTTTTCGGGCGAAACGCAATTTATCGTGATTACCCACCGCAAGCCGACCATGGAATTGGCGGACCGCTTGTACGGGATCACGATGGAGGAAAAAGGAATCAGCAAAATCGTGTCTGTCAAATTGGCGTAATTTTTGCGAAAATAATTCAACTTTTTGCGGCAAAGGTATTGTAATTGATTAGCAATTATTTTATAATGCAAATAATTAAATATTAGGGGGTAAGTTATGAAAAAACGTACTTTCAAACAAGCATTATTTAACGCAAAAACGGCTTTGAAAAATTTTGACCAATGGGCGAAACTGCACCAACAAAAAATTCGCAAAACGGCAACTGCGGTTGGGTTAGTGAGTGCGGCAGCATTCTTATCGACCGGTGCCTACATTGAAGCCAAACACGAACTTGCCAATCACAAATTCGATCAAGCAAATACCGTAACCGCCGAAACCGTAGCACCGACCGCGGACGTGAACCAAGCCGACCAAGAAGAATTGGTATCCGAGTTGCGCGAAATTGTTAAAGAAATGGATTTGACCGCGGAAGAAATTGACCAATTACGCAATGAATACGGTTTCCCCGCGGAAATCTTTGACCAACAACCAACCACCCAAAACGAACCCGAATTGACGAGATAACACTTGATTTCGGGGCGCTTTTACGTTATATTATTTTATCGGGGATTGGCGCAGGGGTAGCGCGCTTGTTTTGGGAGCAAGAGGCCGTGAGTTCAAATCCCACATCCCCGACCAAATACAACAGAGATTGAACTTTGGTAAATCTACTTATTTCTTTAAGAATGGGTACATCGGGTTTATTGGCGTGCGGATGGATAAAAGGAAAAGACAGTGAGCAAATTGCTGTCTTTTTTTGCTAGTGGTATTGTTAAAAGTTAGTAAACGTCGTATTGTTATTGCAGTGAAGAGAAAAATAAATGGTATTGAATAATGCGAAACTTAATGTAATCAAAATTTATAGAAAATAACTAACCGCTATGTTTATATTGATTGATTTGATATAATAGTTACGTATGAGTGCGGAATTGCGTATTAGTGTATTAACTTTAATTGCCACGGTGGTTTTTGGAATTTTACCACTCATAATTGCTGCCTATAATAGGCACCAAAAACTGAAAGTTGCTGCCAAAAATTTTGTTATTGATAACCAACGCGAAATTAATTTTTTACCATTGTGTGTATTCTCTGATTGTTTGCATCCTGATGACAAACATAATCGTCTTATTTACACTAATTTTAATAAGTGTGATAAAGGTACGCAGAAAGCAATTTTAAGATACAAAGGCATCAACCAAAAAACAATTAAAAACACAAAGTGGGTTGACCAATCCATGCAATCTTTTCTAAAAATTCAAGATGAGTATAAACTCGGTGAAAATATGTTATACGATGGGGCAAAGTATTTACATCGTGCGTATAATTATAAAAAGTTAGAGATTGAGACCATTGATCCAATGAAATTTACAACGCCAAATTGGAATTCTTCTGTCAATGCATCGGGTGTATTTTTATGCTATTTGGATAATTATATGGGGTATAAATATAGAGAGTCAGAACTCACAAGTGATGAGAAAATTAATTTTGGTTTGTATAAACCGCCAATGGATTTATTGTATAATCAGGAAAATTTAGGGAATTGCCCCGAAAAAGAAGTGTGTTTTTGGATTATGAGATACATCTGTGATGTTTGTCAGGTTTTGCGTAATCATAATTTGATTAATTCAAGCAAATTTGACGAATTACCGCTATTAGAAGAGTTAGACCATGTTACTTACGAAGATTTTTACTATTATACTTTAGCGATATTATATAATGCGTTTATAGCACGGTGTGTGGTTAATAAGTCATAATTTTGTGGTAGTGGGTTTTACTAATATTAACCCACGCCCAAAGACATAATTAGGAATACTGACAGTTTCCCTTCAGTATTAAACCAGTTTATTTGCAACTTCGTCAGTTTGCAGTATAATAAAACAATGAACAAAACAATAAAGCGTTATTTCGATTTGGCTAATGATTATTACTCATCCGCCAGATTTCTGTGGATGCAAATATTGCAAGCCCCTTTTATTTATAATCCAACAGTTTACCTATTGCGCCATAGTGTTGAATTGTCGCTTAAAGGACTTATCATACAGGGGACATTAAAAACAAACCCTGAACTTAAGGTAAATGATATAACGATTAAAGTTGATAATAAAGATAGAAATATAAACTTAATCCACTCGTTATACTATTTATGGGAGAGCCTTAGGGAATTAAACAAAAATATTCAATATATGTTTGCTATAACTAAAGAACAAGAGAGAGTAATAAATAAAGTTATTAAATCATTCAATGATAAAGATTTCAATTCTACAATGTTTCGCTATCCGTATGACAAGCAGGGTAAACCAATAACAATTGAACCTTTAAATCTTGATGATTCCGGTTTTGCTCCTGATTTATCTCAAACTCCACCCACAATAATGCAGTGCGGTGACAAAATTTTTGTTGTTAAAAATGGAGTTAATAGCATTTGTCAAGCCCAAGATTTATTTAGAGTAACTGAGTTTTTGCTCAAGTGCTATGAGCGTTAGACGGGCATTAATTATTATTGAAAATTATAAATTTATGTTATATATTTAATAAACCCTATTAGGTAGATAATATCAAAAGGAGAAAAGTTATGAAAGATAAAGAAGTTCAATCATATGTTAATGCTGACAAGAAAGCAAGAAAGTTTTGGAAAATGTCAAAAGAAACAGACAATCAAAAGAAAAAAGAGAAATATCAAAGTAGGGCAAGAGATGCTTATGCAGAACGTGATGCTTATGGTAAAAGATTAGATCATCCACAAACAAAAATTACTAAGACAGAAATTAAAGCTGAAAATTCTTTTAATGGAAACTTTAATAAACATAAAACGGTTAATACTAAAGTTAAGGCCAATGGTTGGTTTAGTAGAAAAAGTAAATAGAATGATAAATTAAAAATTGCAATAGTGATTAGTTGAAACAACGTTATAGGACAACAATTATACTAATTTATTTACTCGAGTAGCCGAAATGTTGAAATAGTTTTTATCTAGTTCGATGCCTAAGAATTTACGATGTTCGTTGAGACAGGCTAGTCCCGTGGTGCCACTGCCCATAAAGGGGTCAATAATTAAATCGTTTTCGTTAGTGTGAATGTCAATAATTTCCTGCATTAGTTTTAGACTCTTTTGTGTAGGGTGGTTAGTGCGTTCATTACCAGAGACGGTATTAGTTTCAAACAAGCTGCGCATATAGGGTTTATCCTTAGATTTATTAAAAACCCATTTTGAACCTTTTTTGACACCCCACACAGCGAATTCCATATCTTGCACATAGCGGCGGTCAATGTTACGTGGCATCGGATTAGATTTTCGCCATACTAAAATATCTTTCACTTCAATACCGCAATCTTCCATAGCCTTAATAATAAAACTCATGTAACGATAGGAGCAGAAAATAATCATTGAACCGTTTTTATCCAAAATCTTTTCATACTTTGGAATCCAAGAGAACAAATCAAAATTGCTGTCCCACTCGCCAAAGTCAACCCCGTGGCGCGGGTTACGTAGGGTGTTAAAATTATTCTCCCGTGAAATGTTATATGGCGGGTCAGTAATAATGTGGTTCACTTTAATCCCTGACTTAATTAATTCGTCAATAACGGTATAAGCATTACCTAAAATTAACTTGTAATTGGGGGTTTCGATAACATCATTTTGTAGTTCACTATAAATTTGTTCGCCAATTGCTTTGGCAAGCAGTGGTGGCACTGCATTACCAATTTGCTTGCAAACAGCACATTTATTTCCATAGAAATAAAAATCATCGCTGAAACTTTGAATTCTCGCGGCTTCACGTGGCGTTATGGCACGATTTAAGAATGGGTGCGAATTTTTACCATTAGATGGTGTGTCAAAGCGAGTGTCAATTGTTGGGCTAATATTATCCCATTCTAGGCGTGACCAAGTGGTTGAAAACTTTTGTTTGCCGTGTAACTCTTTGGGTAAATATTCTTTACCTTTTTCGGCAGGAATCATTTTTAGTTTGTCAATCGCAACTTTGGAATGTGTCGACGCTTTATGATATTGCAGTTTTTTACCACGTAACATTTTTTGATATTTGCTTTGTGGTGGATTTCGATAATCCGCCATTACTGAACCTTCGCCACTTTCCAAATAGGCTAAATCAGAAATAGCATCGCGCACGGTTACCTTGGTATTGCTTGGATTCGGAAAATTGATAAACTTCTTTTTTGAAGCAATAAACAAAGCCCGTTCACGACTTTGGGGAACGTCATAATCCTTAGCATTAAGGACACCATAATTAACTATATAACCGAGTTCTTGAATTTCTTTTATAATTTCATCACGAAAAAAATGGTTAGCCGAATTAAGAATGTTTTTAACATTTTCAATAATAAAAATTTCCGGTTGTAATTCTTTAACGATGTTTAAGTATTCTTGAAACAAAAAATTACGCGAATCGTCTAATCCTAAATTTTTGCCTTTTAGACTAAAACCCTGACAGGGTGGGCCGCCAATAATCATATTAACGTTACGCTTTTGGGACTCGGTAATCACTTGGCTTTTTATTCGTGAATCAAGAATATTCCCGCAAATTGGTATAGCATTAGGGAAGTTTTTAGAAAAAGTGGTAATTGCGTTTTTTTCGCAGTCGAGTCCTACTACCGTGGTAAAGTGTCCAGTTTGTTCCAAACCAGACGAAAAACCACCAGCGCCACAAAATAAGTCTAATACCCTAAATTCCATAAATTATTATCTCTTTTGCTTGAGGGAGTAAAATGCTATCCCTCAATATTGTACTATATTTATTTTGAGCATACAACCTGTTTTTGTTATAATTATGTAATGTTCTTCTTCTTTTTCGACGAAAATAAAACTATGTCCGTTAGTGAATTTTTAGCAAGCGATAGTGTATCTCCATTATTGCTTGGTGCATTTTATAGCCGCTATCAATTTTCTAACGACAACAAAAATATTTACACCGAAGTCAGTTACAAAGTCTCCGATTATGCTAAAGATTATAACTTACTAATTGATTCTAAAAATGACTTATTAAATAAGTTAAATCAAATTTGTGCACCATACACATATTGGCAAGATTGCACCAGCAGTAGTGCACACCCACGTATCACGATACGCTTTGTGCTTGATAACAATTTGAACCTTAGTCCAAAAAATTTTTATAATCAACTAAACGTCAAATTATTGAGTCAGGATTATCTTTACGATAATACTTTAACTGAACCAAAGAAAATGTTTATTCGTGGCTTTGCGGAATCTCGGGGCAGTATTGATACCACTCGTCCCTTGTTGGCGATGGACTATTTTTACAATTCCGAGTATGAACTAAAACGCGCACGTGTGTTGTATGATTATTTTAATGTTCCTTTTAGTTCCTTAAACTTTAATCCTCGTGAATTGCAAAAGCAGTTTGTAACTGGTGTAAGTAAGCGTAACACACAATTACGTTTTGGTTTATTCTGGTACGTACGTAATATTGGTTTATTAAACAATTATAAAATTGCGATTATTAAAAATACTTACTCTAACATTACTTTTAGTCATACGGATGGTTTTGTTAGTTATTTTAATGCTCCTGAAACTAGAAACCGCAATAAAGATTCTTTTGATAATATGTTGCGCTACTATGCAAATAACATTTTTGGTAAAGATTTATCAAAATTTGAAATTGATAATTTACGTCAAGAATTGAATTTTAATACTGCGACCGATGTTGTTCATTTTAAACGCAATCTTGCTTTAATTGAAATTGTTCGCTTAAATACACCTGATCAATGTGCCAGTTGTGGAACGACGCAGACTTATACTCATAAGAATACTGGTCGCCAATACTTTGAATATCACCATGTAATTTCCGTTGGCAAAAATCATGAGCTAGATGATGAAAACAATATTGTGAAGCTTTGTCCAAATTGTCACCGTATTGTAAAACGTGGATCGGCACCAGAGAATGAACAAAAGCAAGTAATTGTTAATATTTTACATAACCAACCAAATGTTTTAGAATTTGCTAAACAAATTTATGATATTGATGATGTTAACAAGATTGTCGATAAAATTTGGCAATCGTTAAAGTAATCTTACTTAGTAAAGTAATGTGATTTAATATGGGTTAAGTTCCAGTGTTTTGATTTCTAGGCTTTAGTTTATTGTTTGGTTTTATTGTCACCTGTTACACTGTTACGGGGTGGCGTGGTAATACTATACACGCCACGGGCAAGGCGGCTTCGCCGCCATTGCCCGTACTGCGTTTATCCGTCATCGGCTTTGCCGTTCAATTTTGAAAAATGGTCGGTTAAACGTTGCTCGTAATGACGGCACATGATTTCACTGATTCGGTGCATTAGTTGTTCTTGATTGTCACTAATGCTGGTTGCTTGTAAATCTGCGACATGGACAAAAAGTGGTACGTTAATCAGTAACGAACCATTATTTTGCCGTAACGCAATATAAGCAATTTTTTGAAATTGGTGTTCCATAATACCTCCTACTTATAAGCACTTTGGGGTAGGGGTGTTAAGGTTTTATTTTTACCGCCCCTACTTATAGACACGAGAAGTGCCAAATGGCAAGGTTTTTATAAAAATTGCCCCTATTTATAACCACGAGCAAAGGCAAAAATCAAGGTTTTTGAAAAAATATATTGTATTCGTCAAGTTTTATAAAATTGCAACAAAAGTCGACAAACTAAATTAGTTGTTTGTATTTACTTTACAGTAGTGATTTTCTTCTCGCTACCACTGTCGGCAAGCACCGTCAAGGGCGGCGATTTATCTCCCGTTAGGCATAAAACGCCGTCCACTGCGTGGCAGACCCTTGACTGTCCTTGCTATCGCCAGTGGGACGGGTAATCAAGCAGCAATGGCGAGCCATCGCCTGGCAAAATGCCAGCCGTTAAAACTGCCTTTTAAGGCAGAAAAGGAGTAAGAATGAAAAACGCAGTAATTTACGCACGTTACAGTTTGCATGGTCAAAATGAAATGACCATTGATGGACAGATTCGGTTTTGTCGGGAGTTCGCCGAACAAATGGGATTAAACGTGATTGACGTTTACGAAGAAAAAGCCAGGTCGGGGACCACCGACCAACGACCAACGTTCCAAGAGATGATTAAAGCCGCCGCACAAGAAAAGTTTCAATACATTATTGTGTACATGTTAGACCGCTTTGCCCGTAACCGCCGAGACAGCGTGTTCTATAAGGAAATGTTAAAACAAGAACACGGTATCAAAGTCTTGTCGGCAACCCAACAAATCAGTGATGATGAAGGTGGCGAGTTTTACGAGATGTTTTTGGAATGGAACGACGAAAAGTACAGTAAGCGATTATCCAAAAGGGTAATCATGGGGGTTGATACCGCCGTAGAAAACGGAACATACACTGGCTGCAAACTAATATATGGTTACAAACTAATCGACACTAACCGTACAGGGAATAAAGGCACCATTTATAAGGTGGCAATCAATGACGAGCAAGCCGAAATTGTGCGGTTTGTGTTTAATGAGTATGCCAAGGGCGTAGATAAGAAAACAATCGCCGACCAATTAAACTCAAAAGGTATTCGCTTAAATGGTAAACCGTTTTTGGGACGTAGTTTTGACCGCTGGTTGACTAACCGCAAATATACAGGGACTTACTATTTAGGGACACGGTTGTGTCAGAATACTTTCCCTGCAATCATTGACCAACTGACTTTTGACAAAGTCCAGCAATGCTTGGCTCGTAACCGTTACCTAGCGGGAGCAAACTCGGCGATTGAACCATACCTGCTGACGGGTAAAGCGTTTTGTGGTTATTGTGGTAAACCCATGACCGCGGGTGGCGGTAAATCAAAAACGGGGAAGAAGCACTATTATTATGTTTGCCATGGTAAGGCACATAATGCCTGTTATAAATCACGGGAAAACAAAGATAACTTAGAAAAAATCGTTATCACCATGGTGCAGGACTTTTTGAGTGATAAAGCCAACATTGAGCAAGCCGTAACGGATACCATTGCTTATTATGAACGGCGTACGGGCGATGATGGCTTGAAAAGTATCGAAACGCAGATTGCCAAAACAACTGTTGCGGTCGAGAACATGACCAACGCTTTTATTGAAGCCCAAAATGCCTTGTTGCGACAAAACATTGAAAACAAGATGCGTGAGCATGAAATTTTGTTACAAGACTTGCAAAAGCAGCGTGAACAAATTTTAGCAGAGCGGGGTATACAAATCACTCATGCGGATATCTATGATTTTGTCGCCGATTTAATTAAGGGCGACCCGAACGACAAAGTTTACCAAAAGCAACTGATAGATAACATTGTGGCAAAGGTTTACATCTATGATAATTGTGTGATACCGTATCTCACGGTTGGTAATGATAAGTCAATCCAGCGGGTTCAATCTCAATCACTTATCCCCGACCATTTTGTCTTTAACTGAAGATAGGTACTATTAAACATTCGGAGAAAATATGGAAAATTTAACTATTGAAAAACAGCGTGAATTGTCGGCTTGTTTTTGATAAGTTTTATGAGTTTAATTTTTTGATTGCTTCTTGCCAATTTGCGGTGAAAGAATTGCTCTTCAAAAAAGTGATTGGCATGCTTAAATGTTTTTTTTTTTGAGGCTTGACTTTTTCGGATGGGGGGGGGGGGTATAATATTTAT
>CAZXAV010000017.1:0-11777 GCA_964638195.1 uncultured Prevotella sp.
GGTGGATTCGCCAATCAATTACGCGTGCGATGGCGGACCAAAGCCGTATTGTGCGCTTGCCCGTGCACATGGTGGAAACGATTAACCGCTTGTTGAAAACGACAAAAGTCTTGCAACAAGAATTGGGTCGTGAACCAACCACTGCGGAATTGGCGGAACGCATGGAAGTCAGTGAAGACAAAATCGAAGAAATCCGTCGTATCAGCCAAGACACCACCAGTATTGATTCGCCGTTGGGTGACGAAGGTGACGGCACGATTATGGATACGATTGCTGACCCGACCATTATGTTGCCCGAAGATGAAACATATAAGAAAGGTTTGAAAACCCAGTTGTTATCAATTATCGCATCGTTGACCCCACGTGAACAAAAAGTTATTCGTTTGCGTTATGGTTTGGATGACGGTCGTCCCCGTACTTTGGAAGAAGTGGGACATTTGTTTGAAGTTACCCGTGAACGTATCCGTCAAATTGAAGCGAAAGCCTTGCGTAAATTGCGTAATCCGAACCGTACCCGTCGTTTGAAAGATTTTGTCGAGTCGTAAAAATGTTATGATTGCTTAAAATGGCAAGCCGTGTTATCATATCAATATGAGTAATGCGAGTATTGAAAAATTATTGGCTGCACAAAAAATTGACAAAGAACGTTTGCAGTTAATTCAAAGTTTGGAAAAGGGTAAGGCAAAAGTGGAATTGGACAAAACGACCCAAACGATTAACAATTCCAAAGCCAGTTTGTTGCAATTAGAAGCTGACGCTAAAAATTTGCAAGATAGTTATCAAAAAATTGCTAAAATCGTGGCAGATACTTTGGCGCAAGTGGAAAAAACTAACGCCAACCACAGCGAAGATTTAGAACTTTACAGCAATTATTTATCAAAACTGTCGGTCTTTGAAGGTCAATTGGCGGATATTGAACGTCGTATCGTGCAAAAAACCACGGCATTCAAAAACACAACCATGGATGTTGCGAAAGCCAGTGCGGTGTTGAAAAATGCAACCAAGGCTTATGAAAATGTTCAAGCCGCCTCCGCACCAAAAATCCAAGCTTTGGAACAACAGTTTAACGAAAAAGTACAAGGTGTTGATGAAAAATTATTAACAAAATACCGTGCCATCCGTAAAAATAAAGGCAATGACACCAAAGACGTGGTTGTTCCTTTGACGGCGGATAAACGTTGTCAAGGTTGTTTCATGGATGTGCCAGTTGCGATGGTGAACAAAATTAAAACAGATGGTTGGACGACTTGCGACGAATGTGGTAGGATTATCTATCAAGCATGAACACTTTGAAAGATTTTGAAGATTTCTACCAAAAAATCACGGGGACGACTTCGCGCTTAGAAAAAGAAGCCATTTTGAAAGATTATCAAAATCATGCCGCGCTGAAAGAAATTCTGCACTTTTTGTTTAACCCTTTTATTGTTACGGGTATCAGTGAAAAGAAATTAGCGAAAACCGTGACGGTGGTTGGGCAGAAGTGTGAAAATTTACACGAATTGTTGGAGTATTTTCGTACGCACAATACAGGACGTGACGAAGACATTGCGGTGTTGAAAAATTTTACCGCCCAATTGAACGAAGCGCAAACAGCCTTGGTTAACGGTCTGATTAAAAAAGATTTGACTTTGGGGGCCAGTGAAAAAACACTCAACAAAGTTTTCGGCACGGGCTTTATCCCGTCGTTTAATGTAATGTTGGCGGAGAAGTACATCGAAAATGCCGCCTTTGTTGTCGGTAAACGATTTATTATTACCGAAAAATTTGACGGTGTGCGCTGTATGTTGATTTTTAACGATGCGGGCGAACCGACGTTCTTTTCACGAGCGGGGAAGTCTTTTGATGACATGGTCGAATTGGCGGAAGAAGTTAAGCAATTAGATCCGCAAATGGTTTATGACGGTGAATTGTTATTGGGGGTTGAGCAACCGATTGATAGTGCGGACTTATACCGCATGACGGTTAAAGTTACCGCCAAGGACGGGGTTAAAACAGGGTTGATTTACAATGTATTTGATTGTTTGCCGAAGAGTGATTTATTGAATGGGGGTAGTGCTATCCCGTGCGAACAACGCAAAACCCAATTAAGTGAACAACTGACTAAATTACATTTACCACACGTTAAAAACGTTCCAATACTATATATTGGGGATGTTATTAGTAAGATTGACACAATTTGTGATGAATATACTGATATGGGGCGTGAAGGAATTATGGTCAACATTGCCGATGCACCATATGAATGTAAACGCACCAAGAATTTATTAAAGGTAAAACGGTTTAATGCCGCCGATGTGCGTGTATTGGATTGGGAAGAAGGTTCTGGGGCGAACAAAGGTAAGTTGGGGGCGGTTATCGTTGAGTTTATCGCGCCGGATCAAAAGAAATATACTTGTAAGGTCGGTAGCGGCTTCGAAAAAGAAGAACGCGAAGAGTTTTTTGCTCACCCAGAAAAAATTGTGGGGCATATCATTGAAATCGGCTATTTTGAGTTGTCGCAAAACCAAAATGACGACGGCTATTCGTTGCGTTTCCCAACTTTTAAGTGTTTGCGTGATGATAAGAACGAAATTTCAATGCATTAAAAAGAGCATAAAATTGGTTGGTGGCTTGAAAAATTGATGCTATAATATAAATTATGATTTATCCCAAAATTGAAGATTGTATTGCAAAAGCCGAACACAATAAGTATGTTTTGACGGCAATGGTATCGAAACGTGCAAAGGATTTAATTACCCGCAATTTGGGGCAAAACACGACTGGGAAAGAAAAACAAATTTCTTATGCCATGCGTGAAGTCATGGACGGCAAAATTATGCCTGCCACAACTGTTAACCAAAATATTCGCGCTAACTAATAATGATGAAATATGCCAAAGTCGTAATTGATGCGGTTTTAACCGATAACTCAGCGTGGGATTATTTGATTCCGCCCGATTTAACCGTGGTGCGTGGGTCTTGCGTGACGGTGCCGTTTGGTAAACGCGAAATTGACGGCTTTGTGATTGACGTTAGTGACCAAACCGATGTTGCGGCAGACATGTTAAAACCGATTCATGGCTTGGCAACGGATTTTGTGATTAAACCCGAATTATTGGATTTATTGCCGCAAATTTGTGCACATTTCAAATTACGTGCGATTGATGTCCTAAAATTATTTATTCCCACCGCGGTGCGTACGGGTAAACCCAAACGTAACGGTGCACGACGGATTCCCGTTGGCTTGCAACAATCCGATCATCAAGTGGTTTTGAACGCAGAACAACAAAAATGCGTTGATACGGTTTTGGCACACCCCGAAAAAGTTTTTTTGTTAAAAGGGGTGACCGGTAGCGGTAAAACCGAAGTTTATATGCACATCATTAAAAAGGTCTTGGAAACAGGCAAGACGGCGTTGATGTTGGTGCCAGAAATCGGTTTAACTCCGCAAGTGTTGGCGAATTTCAAAGCACGTTTTGGTGATATTGTGGCAATGTTGCATAGTAAACTGTACGGCGGCGAAAAGTTTGATGAATGGTTACGTGTGAACCAAGGAACTGCTCGCATTGTGATTGGGGCACGTTCTGCGGTGTTTGCGCCGTTGGAAAATCTCGGTGCGATCATTATTGACGAAGAACACGATGGCAGTTACCAAAGTGACAGCAATCCGCGCTATTTGACGCACGACATCGCGATTATGCGTGCGCAGTGGCATCATTGTCCCGTGGTGTTGGGGTCAGCCACGCCTTCGGTGCAAAGTTTTTATTTGGCGGAGCAAGGGCAGTATCAATTATTGGAATTGACCAAACGTGTCAACGATGTGCCATTGCCGAAAATTGAGATTGTCGATATGGCAAACGAAATCCGTTCGGGGAACGGTGGAATTTTTGGTAATGAAGTGTTGAGCGAATTATTGCAGACTTTGCGTAACGGACATTCGGCAATGATTTTTTTGAATCGTCGCGGCTATTCGCAAACGGTGCGTTGCTTGCAATGTGGTTGGCATGCCAAATGTGAAAATTGCGACGTTTCCATGGTGTACCATAAAGACGATGAGCAATTAAAGTGCCATTATTGCGCGGCACGTATGCCGTTCCCGTCACGTTGTCCCCAGTGCGGCAGTACCTACATTAAACATGGTGCAATGGGAACTCAAAAAATTTGTGCCGAATTGGAAAAAATGTTGGCGCAAGCGGGGCTGTCAGTGCCAGTTTTACGCATGGATACTGATAACACGCAAGCAAAAGGTGCTTTGGTGAAAATCTTGGAAAAATTTGGCAATACTTCGCCGTCAATTTTGGTGGGCACGCAAATGATTGCCAAAGGGCACCATTTCCCGCAAGTCAGTTTTGTTGCGATAGTGAATGCCGACGGTGGGTTTGTATCAGATTATCGTTCGGCGGAACGAACGTTTGCTTTGCTGACCCAAGTGGCGGGGCGCGCGGGGCGTGAAGTGGGTAGTGCGGGTAAGGTTTATTTGCAAACGTACATGCCCAATCATTACGTTTATAAATTTATCCAAAATTATGATTATTCAGGCTTTTATCAACGGGAAATCAGTGCACGACAAAACACAAAATATCCACCTTTTGCAACGATTGTTCGCGTTCTGGTGTCTGGGGCAGTGGATACTAAGATTATCGAAGTTATCAAACAAATTATGCAACCATTACGGGAATACGACCGCGAACAACAGTCTTTCATTTATTTAGGGGCAATGAAGTGTCCGTATGGTCGTTTGCAAAACAAATTCCGTTATCAGATTCTGGCACGGATCAAGCAAGATGCGGCAGAGCAGACAATTGATTACATGGATGGTTGTGTAAAAAAGATAGAACAGCAGCCCATTGCTCGTAATGTTAAAATATTTTTTGAGATAAATCCTGCCAGTTTATCGTAAACATAGATTATGCTATCGGTTGCTGACGCGTCGTCGGCGCGCCACGTTCGTGTTCGTCAGCGGAAGGTGAAACGTAAACGTCCACCAAGAAGTTTGAATGTCACAAAAATTGTGGGGTTCATGCATAAGATAACACCAAGATATTGTGATATGGGACTTTTAATCCCTGTTTTTGGGTTGGTTATCTTCGGCATTTTTATGATTTATGCTGCGTCAAATTACAATGCCCAAGTATATTACGATGACCCATCTTATTACACAGTCAAGCAATTGATTGGGTTTGTGTTAGGGGTGGTTGGGTTAGGAATCATGTATTTTATTGATTACCGTTGGTTGCAAAGGTTGGCTTATGTGATTTTCGGTGTGTCAGTTGTGTTGTTGGTGGCGGTGTTTATCCCGGGTATCAGTATTTCAAAACTGGGTGCAACGCGTTGGATCGGAATTGGTAGTTTTTCGTTGCAACCCAGTGAAATTGCTAAATTTGCGTTGGTTATTTTTGCGGCACGTGTTTTTGCTGGTAAATTCAATCGTGATGAGCAAACATCAACTACGGCGCGGTTGACCGTTCCTAAATGGTGGCAAACTTTGTTGGTGTTGGCGGCGGGTGGTATCATGTGCGGACTGATTATTTTAGAGCCAAACATGTCGATCACTATGACGGTCGGTATTATCATGTTTACCATGCTGTATTTGTGTGGTGTGCGGTTGAAAACTTTGGGGCTGATTTTATTGCCCGCGGTGGGCGCAGTGGCGGTTATGTTGATTGCGGCACCGTACCGTTTGAAACGGTTATCTGCATTCGTTGACCCGTGGGCAAATCCCAAAGGTGAAGGCTTTCAGTTGATTGAAAGTTTGTATGCGATTGCTAATGGCGGATTCTGGGGTGTTGGTTACGGTCGCAGTGTGCAAAAAAATATGTTCTTGCCATTTTCGGAAAGTGATTTTATTTTTGCTATTATTGCAGAAGAATTTGGTTTTATTGGGTGTCTGATTTTGTTCTTTGTGTTTGCATGGATTGTTTATAAAATTTTCAAAATTGGACGACAATGTCCGAACTTTTTTGGACGATATCTTTGCTATGGTATCGCAACCGTCATCATGGTGCAAACCAGTCTGAACTTTGCGGTGGCAACGGGGTGTGTGCCGCCTACGGGGCTGCCATTGCCGTTTATTTCGTTCGGGGGCACTAGTTTACTGGTTTTCATGATGGCGATTGGAATCGTATTAAATGTAGACAAACAAAATAAAAAGATGTTACAATAAGGCAATGCCTTCACAAATGACACATTTGGCAATTGCCAAAAGATTTTTAGCCAAACATGGACAATCCATTCATGATGTGCAACGTTTCTTGGACGGTAATGTGTTGCCAGATTTGAACCCCGATAAAGAAACATCGCATTGTGGTATTCGTAAGGAAAAGCATGATATTGTGAAACGCAATCGGGAAAAGGTTGACCCAAATAAATTTGCTGCCACTCATGATTTGCGTGATGATTTGAATAAAGGACAATATTTGCACTTATATGTCGATTATCAATATTATAATGTATTTTTGTTAGAGTATTTTAAGCATGTTACTAGACCTCAAGATTCAATTGATATGTATGAAACCACGCGGCGCGATGATGCGTACTTGAAGGAAAAATATGGGGTAGCATACGTTGATACAACTTTAGGCAAGGAATTGCAAACTATCAATGATATCTGGGATGAAGAAAATGCGGAAAATCGTCGTCAGCCGGGGTATCATTTTGTGATTCCGTATGAAGTTGATGCGATTGATGGATTTATTGAGCAAATGGCGGATACCATTATTCCGCAAGTGTAATTATTTTTCCAGTTTGTCGATAAAAAGAATGCCATCCATGTGGTCAATTTCGTGACAACAACACACAGCATCAATATCGCGGAAAGTTTTGGTGTGTTTTTGTCCGTTACGGTCTTGAAATTCTAATGTGACAAGGTGTGGACGGCGAACACGTCCGCTGATACCAGGGCAGGATAAACAGCCCTCGCTGTCGACGCGTGGGTTTTTGGCGGTTTTGATGATTGGGTTGATAATTTCGATTAAACCATATTCTTCGGTTAAAAGTACCGCCATGCGATAAAGAATTCCAACTTGAACCGCCGCCAAGCCCATACCTTTGGCGTGGAGTAGGGTTTCGCACATGTTATCGAGAGTTTCGTGTAAACGTGGTGAAAAATCGTCAACAACTTTACTGTGTTTGCGAATTAGTGGGTTATCTTGCTTAATAATTGTTAAACGAGCCATAAAATATTATAGCAGAGAATGGCAATTATGTCTAATAATAAATTGAATACTGTATATAGTGTTTATTATGCACATAACAAACACTATATTGTGATAGGGTAAGATTGTCGATAATGTATAAACTATAAATGTATACTGATTTTGGTTTGGGATTATCGCAATATTATGGTATAGTGTAATGTGAAAATTGCATTTATGGGATCACCGCAGTTTGCGGCGGATGTTTTGGCGGGAATTGTTGATCAACACCAAATTGTTTGTGTGGTAACACAACCAGATACCGTTGCGGGGCGTGGTCATCAAGTGCACCTTAGTCCAGTGAAGCAATTCGCCTTAAATCATGGGATTCCAGTTTTACAACCGCCGAAAATCAGCGCCGAAGCCCAATTATTGCAAGATTTTCATCCCGATATCATTGTTACTTGTGCTTTTGGGCAAATTTTACGACAAAGTGTGTTGGATGCGGCGCCGCATGGGGTCATTAACGTGCATGGCAGTCTGTTGCCACGTTACCGTGGTGCAGCTCCTGTGCAATGGGCGGTGATTAACGGTGATAAAACTACGGGGGTGACGATTTTACAGACTGAATTAGGGCTTGATTGTGGACCAACCATTTGTGCGTTACCTTTGGAAATTGAGCCGACTGCAACATCGGGAGAAGTTTTGCAAGCTATGGTGCCCGTTGCGGTTCAAGCATTGTTGCAAGCTTTACAGCAAATTGAAAATGGTACAGCAAAATTTGTGCCGCAAGACCATGATGCAGCCACCATGGCGCCCATGTTGAATAAAACGATGGCAAAAATTGATTGGACACGCAAAGCGGTTGATTTGGCTAATTTGGTGCGTGGGCTTAATCCGTGGCCTATCGCGTATTTTATTTTGAACGGTGAACCCGTCAAAGTTTATCAAGCGACAGCACTCGACGGGCATGCTCAAACGGGTGCATTGGTGCAATGCGATGCGCGTAACGGTTTGGTGATTGGTTGTGGTGAGGGTTTGTTGCGAATTGATGGCTTGCAATTACCGGGGAAAAAAGTTGTGTCGGGTAAAGACTTTTGCAACGGACGTGATTTGCGTTCCGCAACGTTGGAGTGAATGTGAATTACCTTTATGATTTCAGTCTTGATGAACTAAAAGCCGCGTTAAAGCCCTTAAATGCGCCTCAGTTTCGCGCGGGGCAAATTTTTACCGCATTACATCAAGGCGTTCCAGTGGGCGAAATTACCAATATTCCCAAGGATTTACGGGCTTGGTTGGTGGCGAATTTTAATTGTAATTTGCCCGAAATTGTGACTGTGCAAACGTCGAAAGATGGTACTAAAAAGTATTTGTTGGCTTATCGCAACCCGCATAATGACCATCAAAATGGCATTACGCATGAAAATAATCAACCAGATTTGATTGAATGTGTTTTGTTGAATCAAAACTATGGCAACACGTTGTGCGTGTCAACGCAGGTCGGCTGTCGGATGGGATGTCGTTTTTGTGCCAGTGGCAAAAATGGGTTAGTGCGAAATTTGACCGCGGGTGAAATTTTGGCACAAGTGTTGTTAATCAATCGTTTGAACACGACACCGACGGCACGGGGTGTTACTAATATCGTTTTGATGGGGTCGGGCGAACCGTTGGATAACTATGATAATGTTATCCGTTTCTTACAATTAGTCACGGCGCCAAATGGTATCAATATCAGTGCCCGTAATATTAGTTTGTCGACTTCGGGTTTAGTGCCACAAATCAAAAAATTTGCCGATGAGAGTTTGCAAGTTAATTTGTGTATTTCTTTGCATGCACCGAATGATCAGTTGCGGCAACAAATCATGCCTGTGGCAAAGCGGTATTCGATTCAAGAGTTGGTTGATGCTGCCAAGTATTATTTTGAAAAGACCCACCGTCGTGTGATTTTTGAATATTCCTTAATGATGAAGGATGGTGAACCGTTTAATTGCGCGGTGGGGCAAGCCCGTGAACTGGCTAATTTAGTCCGCGGGTTCCCGGCGCATATCAATTTAATTAATTTGAATCCGTTGCATTTTGATACAAATGCCGTGTTGACACCGCCGAGCAGAGAAATTGCGATGGCTTTTATGGATGCGGTGATTAAGAGTGGGGTGTCTTGTACGATGCGTAAAAACAAGGGTGATGATATTGATGGTGCATGTGGACAATTGCGGTTGCGGCATTTAACAAACGCAAAATAGTGTTAGCTATGAACACGAAAAACACAATATATAGTGGTTTATTGCGAAATTAGATTGCTATTGCTATATCGAGTATCATCATAAGTGTGAATCCAATAATAAAGCCAAGAACACCAAAAGTACGGTTTTCGGGGGCAACATCGGGGATTAGTTCGCTGACAACCACGGTAATCATAGCGCCAGCAGCAAAAGTCAAAAACAATGGCAAAATACTACGTACGGCAATGGTAACGAAATAACCAATGATGGCAGCAATGATTTCCATGATGCCACTGGCTTGTCCGCAGAAAAAGGCTTTACCTTTACTCATTCCATCGCGATACAGTGGAACTGAAATTGCAGTGCCGTCGGGAATGTTTTGAATTCCAATGCCGAGCGCAATCATCAATGCGCTGTATAAAGAACAACCCGTCATGCCCATGGCAAAACCACTAAAACTGACACCAACCGCTAAACCTTCGGGGATGTTATGTAATGGCATGACGCCGATAATTAGAATACTGCGTTTTTTGCCGCTGGCGTTGGGAAGTTTTTTATCAATAATAACGCCGCTGATAATGATAAACAGTCCGCCTAAAAGAAAACCAATACTGGGTAGCAACCATGCATTGTGCCAAAGTTCTTCGGCTAAGGTGGTGGCGGGTAGGGTGAGTGACCAAATTGAAGCCGCTGTCATCAATCCGGCACTAACACTTAGCATAATATCAAGTGAACGTTTGTGGATTGATTTGAAGCAAAAAACTACCGCCGCACCTAATGCGGTCAGTAGGTAGGTAAACAATGACGCCAGTAATAATAAGGTGAAAGGGTGAATTTGCGTCAAAAAGTCCATGTTATTTTAATTTATGAATTAAATTTACTTTATGTTTATGGGAAAGTGTGGTATAAAGTTTTAGGGGGTTGTTTATGCAAGTTGCAATTTCAATTGAACCATATCTAGTGGTTGAAAAAGTAAGACTAATACAATATCTTGAAAATATTATTGAGATAAGCCGTAAGTTGGGGCAAGCCAAGGTTTGTTTGCATTTTGATTATTTTAAGCCGAATGCGGACATTTTTAATTTGGTACACAGTTACTGTGACAAGATTGAGATTGATTTGCATTTAATGCAAGAAGCTGTGCCGTCGGTAATGGGTTTCCGTTCGGTATCTTTTAACGTTCAAGATGTGCAAAAAGCATTGCATGAACAAAATTCTGCTAAGGAAGATTTGCTGACCGCTAATATTAAGGCGGTTGATAAGGCACGTCGTGGTTTGGTACTGGACTTGGGTTGTAAAATCGACGGTTATGAAGATTTAATCCGTGAAGCGCAATACATGATTGTTATGACAGTCAAATGTGGTAAATCGGGACAGACATTTCAACCGTCCGCCTTACAATTAGTGAAACAAATCCGTCGTTTGAATCCCAAAGCGGTGATTACTGTGGACGGCGGCGTCAACGAAAATAACATCTTATTATTAAAGGAAGCCGGCGTGGATGTGGTTGTGGTTGGTAGTTATGCCCAAAAATGTTACGAAAACGGTGATTTGGCAACAGGTATAAATAGGTTGTTGCGTGTTTAATTTTACTGTGTTATAATACATGTATGAGCAGAGTTTGTGATTTATGCGGTAAGGATAAATTGGCAGGTAATACTGTATCTCACAGTAACCGTCGTGCGCCGAAAAAAAGCGTTCCCAATTTACAAAAAGAAACCATTACTTTTGATGATGGTGCCAAGGTTACCTTGAAAGTTTGCACTAAATGCAAAAAAACCTTAAATAAAGTTGGGTAATTTTTAATGGCAATTAGCACTTCAAATTTATATGGTAACATTGCGGTATCGCGCGAAGCCATTCGCACAGTTGCGGGCGTCGCGGCTTTAGAATGTTATGGAATTTGGGGTGTCGGTCGTAAACGCATTGTGCGTAATGCGGCCAGTGAAATTCGCTTGCGTAACGGTGTTCGCGTTTGGGCAAGCAAAAACAAGGTCGGGATCTATATTGACCTGATTATTTGTTTTGGTATGCCTGTGGATGCGATTATCAATTCCGTGCGTAATACAATTAAGTATCGTGTCGAAAATTTCAGCGGCATGGAGGTCCTATTCGTCGATATCCGCGTTATGGGAATCCGTAAATAAAATAAAGGAAATTAAAATGGGTACAAAAACAACAGTTAAAAAATCAACAACAAAGACAAAATCAACTAGCCAATCGTCAACTACGAAAACAACGGCAACATCAAAAGCTCCAACGGCACCGAAAGCCAAAACGGCAATTACTTCAATTTCGGTCGGTATGTTAAAACGGATGTTCCTTGGTGCGTATAATTTATTGGATAAAAACAAGGAATACATCAACAGTATGAACGTTTTCCCCGTGCCAGACGGTGATACTGGTTTGAACATGAGTTTGACGTTACGTTCGGCAATGACCGA